>JAZBOU010000188.1:0-27443 GCA_036351275.1 Bacteroidales bacterium | reverse complement strand
CTGGAAGCCGTGAAAGCCCTGATGAACAAGCAATTTGAATATTTCGGACAACTCATGAACCAGTCGCACCAATCCCTCCGGGACGACTATGAGGTGACAGGTTTCGAGCTTGATGCCATGGTGGAAATATCGCAGCAGCAAAAAGGAGTCATAGGCTCCCGTATGACAGGAGCCGGATTTGGTGGTTGCACGGTTTCACTTGTGAAAGTAAGCGAAATAGAAGGCTTCATGGACAAAGTAAGCAAAACCTACACTGAAAAAACCGGATTAGTCCCGGAGTTCTATTTGCCGGAAATATGCGGCGGGGCCCATAGAGTGATGAAATCCTAGTGATTATAGATTAGTAAAGATTGGTATTGCAGAGTTCTGAATTCAGATCAGTCGAATTTCTTAAGTACCACTCTTCAGTAATCAATAGGATATAATCATTATTCACTCAGAGAACGATCCAGATCAGGTAGGCGAGGTACATGCTTACCATCAAGCCTCCTTCCACCCGCGAAATCTTCCTTCCTTTACCGGTGTAGACAAAAATGACAAGTGTTACGGTGGCCACCAGTACCATGATGAGATCGATGATGCTGCCTGGCTGAAAGGGTAGGGGGTTAATCGTGGAACTGACCCCGAGTACCAGCAATATGTTGAAGATACAGGATCCCACGGCATTGCCAATGGCCATTTCCGGACTCTTTCGGATGGCGGCCATGATGGAGGTGACCAGTTCCGGCAGGGAAGTGGCAAACGCAATGATGGTCAGGCCGATGGTTGCTTCACTCATGCCAAGTTCGCCTGCAACTTTTACCGCCCCGTCAACGATCCATTCACCACCAAAATAAAGCCCTGCAATACCCGATGGGATAAACAGCAAGGCCAGCCAAAGTGGCCGAAGCTTGCCCGGATTTTCAATTTTTTCGTAGCGTGAGCTCCTGTAATAAATAAACAGGAAGATACTCAGCATGATAAGGAGGATGATCCCATCGGCACGGTCGAGCAACTTCTCGCCATCATTAATATCCCACGAATTGTAAACCAGGAAAAACAGCAGGCCCGCGGCAAATAAGCTGAATGGGATATCACGGTAATAGGTATACTTGAATATGGGAATGGGTTTTAAGAGCGCTGTGATACCAATGATCACCAGGATGTTAATGGTGTTCGACCCAAGTACATTGGAGATGGCCAGGTCGGTACTTCCATTGATACTGGCAAACACATTGATGATCAGCTCCGGAAGGGAGGTGCCAATGGCTACAATGGTCAGTCCCGTGATGCCCTCCGGTATCCCGAGGCGCTTGCCGATACTGGCCGAGCCATCTATCAACAGCGTAGCCCCGCCAATGAGGATAACAAATCCTAATATGAAAAGCAAATACTCCAATATCTCCCGGTTTCACTGTTCCACTGTTTCACTGTCTCGTACTCTCGAATTCTCGTATTCTCGAATTCTCTTATTCTAAAAGTATTGCCTATTGGTTACTGTACGTTCTAGCCCCGAAGATCGCTGTTCCAACCCTCACATTCGTGCTTCCCTCTTCGATGGCGATCATGTAATCGCCACTCATACCCATGGATATCTCCCGGAAGGATTCGTCTTGCTGAAAGTACTTTTCCTTAAGTGTTGTAAACAGCATCCTTAAACTGCTGAATTCTTTCCTCAGTATCAATTCATCGGTGGTAAAGGTTGCCATACCCATCACCCCGCAAAGGCGTATGTTTTCCATAACCCTGTAATCCTCCGAATCAAGGATTTCTTCAGCTTCACCCAGGTCAAGGCCGAATTTGGTCTCTTCGCTGGCGATATGGAACTGCAGAAGGCAGTTGATCGTCCGCCCGAATTTCACTGCCTGTTTATTGATCTCTTTCAGCAGTTTGAGACTATCGACCGATTCGATCATCTCCACAAATTGAGCCATGTATTTCACTTTATTGCGTTGCAAATGCCCGATAAAATGCCATTCGATATCATCCGGCAGTTCCGGCTGCTTTGTGATCAGCTCCTGCGCCTTGTTTTCTCCAAAAATGCGGTGACCTGCAGCATAAGCTTCCATGACGTCGGAAACGGGCTTTGTTTTCGAAACAGCAACCAGCCTGACATGGGGAGGTATTTTACGTTTTATATCCGATAGATTTTCAGAAACACTCATAAACACGACAATTGAGTTTTTACGAGGTTTATTCACTTGCGAAGATAGGAAGTATTTAATATTTTAGGTACATTAAGGTAATTGTTTTACGAGATATGAACTTACGGGTGGCATTATATGATACGCTGGTTGAAGGCAACCTGCTGGTAAGGGTGCTCGACCTCGATAATGAGGGCGGCAGGGCAACTGTGAGGATATATGTGAGCGGCTACCCGAAGGCACTCGAGGCCAGCATTGAGCGTACAACCCTTTCACCGGTCGATATTTTTATTGCAGGGACCCCCATTACCGGTGAGATCCATGAAGTAACTGCAAAACTGTATACTGCCGAACATATCCAGTTGCATGATACGGATACGAAGATGATCAAGCTTAGTGCTTAGATAATAGTACTTAGTACTAAGTATTTAGTAGTTAGTATTTAGTACTTAGACAGTGGTATTGACTACTTGGTACTGAATGTTTATAGGCTGGTATACCATGCCCGATATCTACCGGGAACCGCTAATGAATCAATTCAATTAGTCCAGTAAATGGATCACCAGTCCGCTGCGAAGTTTAGGCTCGAACCAGGTGGTTTTGGGTGGCATGATATTTCCGGTATCGGCAATATCGATGAGTTGCTGCATGGAAACGGGATACAACGCAAAGGCAACTTTCATTTCGCCGCTGTCGACCCTTTTTTTGAGTTCTCCCAGTCCGCGGATACCGCCCACAAAATCGATGCGCTTGTCACGCCTGAGGTCTTTAATACCCAGTATCTTATCCAGCACATGCTCGGAGAGGATGGTCACATCGAGCACGCCGATAGGATCGTTATCGTCGTAGGTGCCCTCCCTGGCCTTCAATGCGTACCATTTTCCGTCGAGGTACATGCTGAACTCGTGCAGGCTTTCCGGTTTGTAGATCTCACTGCCCTTGTCTTCTATAACAAAGGCTTCTGAAAGCCCTGCCAGGAATTCTTCGTTGCCGAGCCCGTTCAGGTCCTTGACCACACGGTTATAGTCGATAATGCTCAGCTGGTCATCGGGGAAGTGGACAGCCAGGAAATAGTTGTATTCTTCATCGCCACTGTGGTCGGGGTTGGCATTTTTGCGTTCGTTCCCGACAAGTGCAGCGGCAGCGGTACGGTGATGCCCGTCAGCGACATAGGTTGCAGGTATCTCGTCAAATAGTGCTACGATCCTGTCGATCAGAGCCTTGTCGCGGATCACCCAGAAATGGTGCCCGATGCCGTCCTCTGCCGTGAAATCATATTCGGGTTCGGCTTCCACCACCCTGGCGATGATATCGTCGATCTCTTTTACGGCAGGGAAGGAGAAAAACACGGGTTCGATATTCGCGGAATTGATACGGACATGTTTCATCCTGTCTTCTTCCTTATCGGGCCTGGTGAGCTCGTGCTTCTTGATCACACCCTTCATATAATCCTCAACGGCAGCACAGCCAACTATGCCGTATTGTGTTTTCCCGTACATGGTCTGGGCATAGATATAGAGGTACTCCTCTTCATCCTGGACAAGCCATCCATCGTCCCTGAACTTCCTGAAGTTCTCAACCGCTTTATCGTAAACGGGTTGTGAATGCACGTCAATTCCCGGGTCAAGATCGATCTCGGGTTTAATAATATGAAGCAATGAATAGGGATTGCCTGCCGCTTCCTCGCGGGCTTCTGCTGAGTTGAGCACGTCATAAGGCCTGGATGCTACCTTTCGTGCGAGTTCCTTCGGGGGCCTGAGGCCCTTGAATGCTTTCAGTACTGCCATTAAATTAAGATTATCGTATTAGTATTTGTTCTCCGGCATATCCTTGTGATGCTCATAATCGTCTGCATCTTCATCACGCCGGTTGCTGCTTCTCTGCAGGGAGGATATCAGGGCACCTATCATCTTGGTCATTTCCATCAGCTGGCTCCTTGAATCAAACTCCGCTTCCTCGTCAAACAGTTCAACTTTATAAAGAATACTGGTATAGACCAGGCATTCCCGTACAGCGCTTTTTGCCATCTTCAGGTAATAGATGAACTGGCTTTTGTTCCTGGCGGAGCCTTCGGCAATGTTCAGCACGATGTTGTGTGCCGAAGCATTGAATCGCTCCACGAGGCCATAATTGTCGGTATGCCCGTTGGATTTGCATGCCTCGTTCACCCACCCGCTGTAGTTCAGCGCTTTGTGGTAAACCCTCAGGTCTTCAAACCTGAAGAAGGTATTGTTCCTATCGTCCCCGTTCTCCATAGTAGTCGGTAAAATTTACATGAGTTTTCTGAGTTGCGGCAGTCACCTATTTGTTCACCTGGAAAGTAGTATCCCCTTCTTCCAGGAATGACTTGATCTGCTTCGCTGCAGCAATGCCGGCATTGATATTCGCTTCAGCCGTCTGGGCACCCATTTTCTTCGGTGTGAAGAAAAACCTTCCTTCGTAATTTGCTGCAATTTCGTCGGCACAATCAGGTGCGATATCTGAAATGTACACGAAATCATCCCTTTCAGCAAATACTTTCTTCAGCGATTCCTCACATACAACTTCCTTGCGGGCAGTGTTTACCAGGGTTGCACCTCCGGGCATCAGCTTCATCAGACCGGTATTGATCGAATTCCTTGTTTGCTCGTTGGCAGGGATATGCAGTGAGATATACTGGCAGGTGCTGTAAAGTTCTTCGGCACTATCCAGGGCTTTCACGCCATCCTTTTCAATGTCCTCTTTACTGATGAACGGATCATAGGCATAGCATTCCATCCCGAAGCCTTTTGCGATCCCGGCAACATAACGTCCGACATTCCCATATGCATGGATCCCGAGTTTTTTGCCCTTGAGCTCGGTACCGGATGTTCCGTTAAAGCTGTTTCTGGCCATATACACCATCATGCCAAGCGCAAGCTCGGCCACGGCATTGGAATTCTGTCCTGGTGTATTCATCACCACTACTCCTTTGCCGCTGGCAGCGGCCAGGTCGACATTGTCGTAACCGGCTCCGGCCCTGACGATGATCTTCAGGTTTTTGGCGCCGGCGATCACATCAGCGTCGGCTTTGTCGCTCCTGATGATGATGGCGTCGGCATCTACGGCTGCATTAATGAAATCCTGCTGACTACCATATTTTTCAAGCAGTGCCATCTCATATCCGGCACCTTCAACAACCTTCCTGATACCTTCAACGGCAGCAGGGGCGAATGGTTTTACGGTGGCTACTAGTACTTTAGTCATAGTTTATTGGTTTGTGGTATGTGGTATGTGGTTTGAGGTTTGAGGCAGGTTGGAAATTTGATATTTGAAATCTGAGTTAACTCAACACTCAACACCCAACACTAAAACTTATTTGTGCATGTTTTCAAATTCCTGCATCACACCGACGAGGGCTTCCACACTTTCTACGGGCAGCGCGTTATAGGTCGATGCCCTGAAGCCGCCAACGGAGCGGTGGCCTTTGATGCCGACCATCCCTTTGGATGACGCAAAATCAAAGAACTCCTGTTCCAGGTTTTCATAACCGGCATTCATCACGAAGCAGATGTTCATGATGGAACGGTCTTCCGGGTTGCCGACAGTGGCAGTGAACAGCGGGTTACGGTCGATCTCGTCGTACAGCGAAGCTGCTTTAAACTTATTCACCTTATGCATCTGACTTACCCCGCCATTTTTCTTGAGCCATTGCAGGGTCTGCAGGGCTGCAAATACAGGTACACACGGTGGGGTGTTGAACATCGATCCTTTGTCGATATGGGTCCGGTACTTCAACATGGTCGGAATATGGCGTGTTACCTTTCCGAGGATGTCCTCTTTAACAATAGCGAAAGTCACTCCTGCCGGGGCAAGGTTTTTCTGTGCGCCTCCGTAAATGATGGCGTATTTTGAAACGTCAAGCGGGCGGCTGAAGATATCCGATGACATATCCGCTACCAGCGGTACGGGTGAATCTATGTCGTGCTTGATCTCGGTACCGTAAATGGTATTGTTCGTGGTGATGTGGAAATAATCGGCATCTTCCGGGATGCTGTATCCTTTCGGAATGTAATTGAAGTTCTTGTCTTCCGAACTGGCAACAACCACAACTTCTCCAAAACCCTCTGCTTCTTTGATGGCTTTCTTTGACCATGCTCCTGTATTCAGGTAGGCCGCCTTTTTATTGAAAAGGTTGAACGGAACCATGGCAAACTGCAAGCTGGCACCGCCGCCAACGAATATAACCGAATATCCGTCAGGAATATCGAGCAGTTCCTTGAAAAGGTCCTGAGCCTCGTCCATTACGGCAACAAACTGCTTGCTGCGGTGGGATATCTCCATTAGTGACAGCCCCATGCCTGCGAATTCCTTTATCGCGGCTGCAGTATTTTCAATGGTGTACTGGGGAAGGATGGATGGCCCCGCATAAAAGTTATGTTTCTTCATAATCAGTGTATTTTAAGAATTTTTACCCGTCGTGAATAGTCTCAAATCTGGTCGACAAATATATTAAATAATTAGATAATTTTGCCAGATAATAATAACTTAATCCGTTATGGATACCGGTAGAAGGATTCGCGCTTTTGCAAAGCTGGGAAATACGCTGGCAATGTATGGGGATGGGGGAGTTTCGCAATGGAATTCCTTGCTGGATGAGGCAGTGGATAAGGCCCTTCAGGATAATGCGTGGTTCACCGGGGAGTCGGTGAAAACCATGTTGAGCGCAATAGGGGAGAGCCTGCAGAAGGAGGACCTGGAACAATGGATCGCCGGCTATAATCTCCCTGAAAAGATGCCGGGACAAAATGTTGCCGTGGTGATGGCAGGGAATGTTCCTGCTGTTGGATTCCATGACCTGCTGTGCGTACTTATCTCCGGCAACCGATTGTATGCCAAGCTGTCTTCTGATGATAAACAGCTGCTCCCGGCCATGTGCGACATACTGAAGCAGGAAGAACCCGGTTTTGCCGGGATGATCCGTTTCACCGAGGATAAACTCACAGGCTTCGATGCCGTGATCGCCACCGGCAGCAATAATACTTCCCGCTATTTCAATTATTACTTCGGCAAATATCCGCACATTATCAGGAAGAACAGGAACGGGATCGCCGTGCTCACGGGAAATGAAAGCGGGACGGAACTTAATTCGATCGGAAAGGACATCTTTACGTATTATGGGCTGGGCTGCCGCAATGTTTCAAAGCTATTCGTTCCGGTCGGCTACGACCTGAGGCTCTTCCTGGATGCAATGCAGCCATTCGAGAAGGTGGGCGACCATCATAAATACCGGAACAACTATGATTACAACAAGTCGATCTACCTGGTGAACGGGGATAAGCATTTCGACAATGGTTTCCTGCTGCTGAAAGAGGACACTTCAATGGCATCGCCGGTATCGGTGCTGTTTTTTGAACCCTATTCCGGTATTGATGCGCTTAATGATCTCATAAGGAGGGAATCGGAAAATATTCAGTGCGTCGTATCTATCGACAAGAACGTGCATGGGGCCATTCCCCCCGGCACCACCCAGCACCCGAAACTCTGGGATTATGCCGATGGGGTGGATACGATGAAGTTTCTGGTCTCTGCTTGCTAGTCACTGGTTTTTTAGTGCGAGTAACCAGTAACCGAGAAACCAGAAACAATAATTTTTGCATAAAGTTTTGTCATTTCACAAAAAGCCCGTATTTTTGCAGCCCGAAAATAAAGGAGAAGAACATGAAAAAGGATATCCACCCTACAGATTACAGATTCGTTGTTTTTAAAGACATGTCGAACGACTATGCATTTCTTTCAAAATCAACCGTGAAGACCAAGGAAACCATTGAATGGGAAGACGGTAATGAGTACCCGCTGGTAAAGCTGGAGATCTCACATACCTCACATCCGTTCTACACCGGTAAGATGCAGCTTGTTGATACCGCCGGACGTGTCGACAAATTCCGCAACAGGTATAAGAAACATCTCGAAAATAAGACTGAGAAAAAATAATCTCTCAGAAAAGATAATGGAAGGCCATCCGATTCGGGTGGTCTTTTTTTATAGAAAATAGAAGAATGAAGAAGTGGAGAGGAGATGGCGATTGAGATATCAGATGGAGAAGGAATTTACTTTTTCAGTCATCTATCATCTTCGAACATATACGATATACCTTAGGTTCGGATATATCCCCTCTCTTTCTTAAATAAATCCCACTTTCGATTAATTATCTTTTTTCTTACTGAAGACAGAAGAATGAAGAAGTGGAGAGGAGATGGCGATTGAGATATCAGATGGAGAAGGAATTTACTTCTTCAGTCATCTATCATCTTCGAACATATACGATATACCTTAGGTTCGGATATATCCCCTCTCTTTCTTAAATAAATCTCACTTTCGATTAATTATCTTTTTTCTTACTGAAGACAGAAGAATGAAGAAGTGGATATTAGATTGCGAATGAGAGAGTAGATTGCTAAGTACTTCTTCTCTCTTCTATCCCCTTCTAATATATTATATCTGCTCTTTACCTTCTCCTTCTCCATTTCCTTCCCCTTCTCCTTTTTTCAATAACTGGTTCCGGGTTTTTGTGTTTGGAACTTGTTTTGGATCTTAATGATCGGTACCGGGAATTTGTTTAGAATTTAGCATGCTGAGCATAGAATTTCAGTCTAAATGACTACCTTTGTTGCTGCTTAACTGCACAAAAAACATAGGATGAACTACATCATATTCGACAACTTCAAACGCAATTACCTCCTCCCGCTGACATTTACACGGCCCGTTGGGGATATCCGAACAGGCATACTTACGATCAGGGAAAAATGGGAGCATTACCTCGGAGAAAAGACTTCCACCCTCACCGAAGACTACCTCAGTGCCAAATACCCTATCGTTAAGGGAAACGACAACATCCTTATTAATGGGTCAGTGATGCCTAATCCCGGGCTGGTGGAGGAAATTGGAAAGATCGGGATCAACCAGGCGCTGGTAAAGAATGAGATCATCATCGCCATCAGGGTCACGGCAGATGACCTTGACAACCTTGATGACACGGAAGGAATGGAAGAGATCGAGACAGATCTGGACTTTTTGAAGATAACCAATACCTGGGATGTTTTCAGCAAGAATGGGGATGCGCTCAGGGCCGACTTCGACCTGATCACCAGAGACCGGGAATCTGCCCCGCTGAGCAAAACAAACACCCTCATTGGCGACAATATCTTTATTGAGGAAGGTGCGAAAGTGGAATGTGCCACCCTGAATACGGAGAAAGGCCCCATATACATCGGGAAAGATGTGGAGATCATGGAAGGAAGCATGATCAGGGGACCTTTTGCCATCCTCGACCATTCGATCGTAAAAATGGGCGCCAAGATCTACGGTGCCACTACAATAGGGCCATACTGCAAAGTAGGCGGCGAACTCAATAACGTTGTGATCTTCGGCTACTCGAACAAGGCACACGACGGATACCTCGGCAACGCCGTAATAGGGGAGTGGTGCAACCTGGGTGCCGACACCAATAACTCAAACCTCAAGAATAATTACGACATCGTAAAGATGTGGAGCTATCCCGATCAGACCTTCGTGGATACAGGCCTGCAATTCTGCGGACTCATCATGGGTGACCACAGCAAATGCGGCATCAATACCATGTTCAATACCGGTACGGTAGTAGGTGTGAATTCCAATATCTTTGGTGCGGGGTTCCAGCGGAACTTCATCCCTTCATTTGCCTGGGGCGGCACCAAAGGATTTGTTGATTTCTCCATCCGAAAGGCCATCGAGATCGCCAAAAGGGTATACAGCCGCCGCGATATCGAATTTGATGAAACCGAACAAAGCATACTGAGAGCGGTGAAAGAAATAACCGCGCTTAATACTTCCTATTAAAGTTTGAAGTGAACCAGAAGCTTTGCTTCTTTAACTCCAGACACTTTAAGTACTTTAGGCACTTTAAGTACTTCAGGCACTCATTCTGGCATGCTTCTTGACCTTTATTTTCCCAAAATGAAACAAATTCACCCTAAGGGCTAATTGTACCCGCTTTATGCGTAACAAATCAGGTTTAGACCAAGTATAATCCTAAAACTAATATTTACTGCATAATACTGACATACTGACATTTTGACCATACATGACTAATTTTACTGACAAAAACCTTCTCGAATTTTCAGATTTGCTTGACGGAGACACGGAACTTATCCCATTGCTTTCCAACGAGGATGAGGAGTTAATGCATGCTGAAAAGGTACCTGAAGAACTTCCCATTTTACCACTCCGAAACAATGTCCTTTTTCCCGGGGTGGTGATCCCTATCACCGTGGGAAGGGATAAATCGATCAAGCTGATCAAGGAAACCTATGCCGGTGACAAAACCATCGGGGTGGTCTCACAGCGTGATGTTGAAATAGAGGACCCATCGGCAGATGACCTCTATAATGTTGGAACTGTGGCACGCATCATCAAGTTGCTGCAGATGCCCGACGGAAGCACTACCGCGATCATTCAGGGCAAAAAACGCTTTCGTCTGCTGGAACTCGTTCAGACCGATCCCTATTTCAAGGCAAAAGTAGCGGCATTTGAAACCCTCGAGCATGATCTCGACAAGGGGGATGAAACCTTCAAGGCACTCGTATCCTCCATAAAGGACATGGCCATGCAGATCATCAAGATGTCACCAAACCTGCCATCCGACGCTGCATTTGCCATTAAAAACATTGAAAGCCCTGTATTCCTGGTGAACTTTGCTTCATCCAACCTGAATATTGAGACACGTGAAAAACAGGACCTGCTTGAGATCTCCGACTTCCACGAGCGGGCCAACAGGGTGCTGAAAGCCCTCAGTCGCGAGATGCAGGTGCTGGAACTAAAAAACCAGATACAGGATAAGGTCAAGACCGACCTCGACAAGCAGCAACGTGACTTCCTGCTGAATCAGCAGCTGAAAACCATTCAGGAAGAGCTTGGAGGCAGCCCGTATGAACAGGAGATCAACGAGATGAAGGAAAGGGCAGCGATCAAAAAATGGTCGAAGGAGGTTAAAGAGGTTTTTGAAAATGAATTGCGCAAGCTCCAGCGCATGAACCCACAGGCTGCGGAATACTCCATACAGGTGAATTACCTGGAAATGCTGGTTGAACTGCCCTGGAAAGAATATACAAAGGATAACCTTGATCTGAACCATGCTCAAAGAATACTGGATGAGGATCACTATGGCCTGGAGAAGGTCAAGGAACGCATAATTGAGCATCTGGCGGTGATCAAGCTGAAGAGTGATCACAAAGCACCTATACTTTGCCTCGTAGGCCCCCCGGGGGTGGGGAAGACCTCTCTGGGTAAATCGATTGCACGCGCCCTTGACAGGAAATACATCCGAATGTCGCTGGGTGGTGTGCGCGACGAAGCCGAGTTGCGCGGGCATCGCAAAACATACATCGGGGCTATGCCCGGCAGGATCATACAGAACCTGAAAAAGGTGAAATCATCCAATCCGGTATTCGTGCTGGACGAGATCGACAAGGTGAGCGGAAATACCATCCAGGGTGATCCACAGGCTGCCATGCTCGAAATACTCGATCCTGAGCAGAACGTGGAATTTCATGATAACTACCTGGAAGTAAACTACGACCTCTCAAGGATCATGTTCATTGCCACTGCCAACACCCTTACTACCATCCATCCTGCCCTGCGCGACAGGATGGAGATCATCGACCTGAGCGGATACCTGCTGGAAGAGAAGATCGAGATCGCCAGGCGGCACCTCGTGCCAAAACAACTGGCTGAGCATGGCGTGAAGAAAGCACAACTGAAATTCCCCAAAGATATCCTTCAGAAGATCATATCAGATTATACCCGCGAGGCCGGGGTACGCTCACTCGAGAAATCAATAGCCAAGGTGATACGAAGCAATGTGAAATTCATTGCCATGAATGAAAAATACAATAAGACCGTATCGCCGGAAGATATAAACAAGTTCCTCGGACCGGTTAAGTTTCAGCGCGATCGTGCCATCAACAACAATGTGGCCGGCATCGTTACAGGGCTGGCATGGACGGCATTCGGGGGTGAGATCCTTTTTGTCGAGGTCAGCCTGAGCAGGGGCAAGGGTACCCTCACGCTCACGGGCAACCTCGGCGACGTAATGAAAGAATCCGCCACGCTTGCCTATGAATACCTGAAAGCCCATGCACATAACCTGGGTATTGAAGTTGGTGTTTTCAACAAGTGGAATGTCCATATTCATGTCCCGGAAGGAGCAACTCCAAAGGACGGCCCCTCTGCCGGGATCACTATGTTCACAGCCCTGGCGTCTGCCTTTACACAGCGAAAAGTGCGTGCAAAGCTGGCCATGACCGGTGAGATCACACTCAGGGGCAGGGTTCTTCCGGTAGGTGGCATAAAGGAGAAGATACTGGCCGCCAAAAGAACGAAGATCAAGGAAATTGTCCTTTCGAAAGATAACCTTAAGGATATCGAAGATATTCGGGAGGACTACATCAAAGGCATTACCTTCCATTATGTCGACAGGATGATTGATGTGGTGGATATCGCCCTTCTCAAAGAAAAGGTGAAAGAACCCCTCGTGCTGAATATAGCAGCAGACAATGTGCAATAGGCTGCCGGCTGCAGGTATTTGCCCATCACCGATAGCCCATCGCCCATGGCTCATCGCCCGATTTTATTACATTTGCCTTGCAATAAATTAAACTAATCTTCGTAAGAGTTACGTGCAATTCCTACATCCATATGCCCTGTTCGGCCTGCTGGCCATCAGCATCCCGATCATCATACACCTTTTTAACTTCAGGAGGTATAAAAGGCTGTATTTCACCAACCTGAAATTTCTCAAGAGCCTGAAGAACGAAACACGGAGGCAGCACAGGCTCAGGCACCTCCTGGTGCTGATCAGCAGGATACTGGCAGTGACTTTTATCGTGCTGGCTTTTGCAAGACCTTATATTCCCGGTCCGGGAGGAGAACAGAGATCCTCCATACGCAATATCGATATCTACATCGACAATTCTATGAGCATGCAATCTGCCACCAACGGAACCAGCGTGCTGGAGATCGCCAAATCGAAAGCCCGCGAGGTAATCAGGGCTTATGGTCCATCCGACCGTTTCCGCATACTGACGAACGATTTTGAAGGCAGGCACCAGCGGTATTATAACCGCGACGAGGTCTTTAAGATTCTTTCGGATGTCAGAATTTCAACCTCCTTCAGGGATCTTGCGGATATTTACGAACGCATGCGCTCGGTGGAAACTGAGGAACGCGAGGCAAAAGGCCACCGCTATTTTATTTCTGATTTTCAGCTTTCGTCATACAGAGAGGGCATCAGGGAAACCGACAGTACCGAAATGTTGTTCTATGTGCCCCTGCTTGAAAGCTCTCCCGGGAATGTTTACATCGACTCCTGCTGGTTTGCGGCCCCCTACCACTATCCCGGACAGCAACAGTATGTTTATGCACGGATCGTGAACGCTTCCCCCATCGACCTGGAGGTGATCCCCGTCAGGCTCAAGGTAGATGGCATACAGGCAGCACTTGGCAGTGTTGATGTGGCTGCCGGAAGTACGGCCGAATTAAGACTGGCGCTGTATAACCGCGAGGCGGGATGGCATACTGCCGAGATCAGTATTGAGGACCATCCCATCAGCTGGGACGATAACTTTTACCTTAGCTGGACAGTGAAGGAGAGCATCCCCGTATTGCTTATCAGTGATGGAGAACCGGCATTCTACTTTACCGGCATACTGGAATCTGATTCCATATTTCAATATAAGTATTCAAGTGTAAATAACGTGAATTACAGCTTGTTCCCTCAGAACGACCTGATCATACTGCATCATGTTACCCAATTGTCGTCGGGCCTGCTGAGGGAGCTGCAGGGTTTTGTTGGTTCTGGCGGGAGCCTGCTGGTAGTACCACCGGAAAATGCAGACCCGGGAAGTTACAACGCCCTGCTTTCGGCATTGGAGCTGGGGCAGCTGGCTGCTTATGACACCAGCAGCCTGAAAGTGACCGGCCTGGATGCCACCCATATTTTTTTCGCCGACGTTTTCGAGGACATTCCGAAAAACATCGACCTCCCGCTTGTGAATGGCCATTACCCCGTGCTATCAACGGGCACTGCTTATAAAGAGGTGATCATGGACCTCCAGAACGGCGATCCCTATTTGATGTTCGGGAGCTACCTTAAGGGGAAGGCCTATCTCCTGGCCACACCGCTGGGCGATGAATACGGAAACCTGGCCAGGCACGCCCTCTGGGTACCCGTCCTGTATCGCATGGCCATGACCAGCAGGGGGGAGGAACATCCATATTATACTATCGGTAAAGATGATATGATCGAGACCGGGCTGGACCTGGTCCCGGAGGAAAAACCCTACCGCATCCGCCTGAAGGGGCAGGAGTACAGCTTTATCCCTGCTTATGGCAGGAGCGGCGGCTATGTCGACCTGATGCTGTTCGGCATGGTGAAAAAAGCAGGTCATTATGAGTTCGGTTCGGATGATGAATTCATCATGGGCTTTTCCTTTAATTACGACAGGCTGGAGTCCCGCCCGGAGATACTGACTGCCGGGGAGCTTTCAGAACAAATAGAGGACCGGGGAGCTGAAAATATCCTGGTCGTCGATTCGGCCGGTGAGCAGAAAACCGCTAACATCGTGGAACTGAGCCAGGGGAAAAGCCTGTGGAAGCTATCCGTATGGATCGCTCTTTTCTTTATCCTTGCCGAAATATTGTTCCTCCGGCTGTTCAGGAAATAGTCGTAAGCCCTGCCTGCATTGGCTTCTGAACGTTTGAATGTTAATAAAAACCTTTGAAATCACTACTTTGTTTGCCGAATCTTTAGGAAATTTGCAGTAAATGATAGATCATGCGCATTAAGAAGGAAAATTCAATAGGGGTGGTGATCGACATACAGAGCCGGCTGTATCCTTTCATACAGGGCCATGAGGAGATCACCAGGACTAACAGGATACTGATACGGGGGCTTCAGATACTGAACATCCCCATCGTGGTAACTCAGCAATATACCAAAGGCCTTGGGGAAACCATCCCCGAGCTTGCAGAAGTGCTTGGCGAATACAAGCATATCGAAAAGATGGCATTCAGCTGCTGCGATGAACCTCGTTTCAATGAAGACCTTGCCCTGGCCTCGAAGATGTTCGTGATCGTTTCAGGAATTGAAGCACATGTCTGCGTGATGCAGACCGTGAACGACCTGATCGGGCAGGGGTATGTCCCGGTAGTCGTGGAAGACTGCATTGGATCTAGAAAACCAAATGATAAACATATGGCGGTGGAGCGGATGCGACAGGCAGGCGCCATTATCACCACCTATGAATCCATTTTATTTGAATTGCTGAAATACTCGGGAACTCCTGAGTTCAAGGAGATCTCCAAGCTTGTTAAATAAACTGTTTGATGGCCAAGAAAAAGGAAGATAAGCTCGATAATAAAGATCTTACACCTGGGGAAGAGCAAAATGAACAGTTGCCGGAAGAAGGTGACGCATCAGATGCTCTGAGCGAACAGGAAGAGGGTGATACGAAAAGCAGCGAGTACCATACCATACAGCTTTCGGGCATGTATGAGAACTGGTTCCTCGATTATGCATCGTATGTCATACTTGAAAGGGCCGTACCGAATATTTTCGACGGGCTGAAGCCTGTACAGCGCCGTATCCTGCATGCCATGAAGGATATGGACGACGGCAGGTTCAACAAGGTTGCCAACATCATCGGGCATACCATGAAATACCACCCGCACGGGGATGCCTCCATCGGGGATGCGCTGGTGCAACTGGGACAGAAAGACCTGCTCGTCGAGACACAGGGAAACTGGGGGAATATCCTTACCGGCGATTCCGCCGCCGCACCCAGGTATATCGAAGCCCGGCTGTCGAAATTTGCCCTGGAGGTCATATTTAACCCCAAGACCACCGCATGGAAGCTTTCTTACGACGGTCGCAACAAGGAACCCCTCATCCTGCCGGTGAAGTTCCCGCTGCTGCTGGCCCAGGGTGTGGAAGGCATTGCCGTAGGACTGGCCTCCAAAATATTGCCGCATAACTTCAACGAACTTATCGATGCATCTGTCAATATCCTGAAGAACAAGGACTACGAGCTGCTTCCGGATTTTCCCACAGGCGGACTGGCCGACTTTTCCAGGTATAACAATGGCCTGCGCGGGGGCAGGGTGCGTGTGCGTGCAAGGATCAACCAGGTTGACCGTAAAACGCTCTCGATCACGGAAGTGCCCTACGGGACCACCACGGGAAGCCTCATCGATTCTATCCTTGCCGCCAACGACAAGGGTAAGATCAAGATCAAAAAGATCGACGACAATACGGCAGAAAATGTGGAGATCCTCATCCACCTGGCGTCGAACGTATCGCCCGACCAGACCATAGATGCACTCTATGCCTTTACGAATTGTGAGGTCTCTATTTCGCCTAACTCCTGTGTGATCGATGATGACAAACCCCGATTCCTCTCTGTGCAGGAGATGCTCGATATCTCCACCCAGAATACCGTGGAACTGCTCAGGAGCGAACTGATGATCAGGAAAGGGGAACTGGAAATGCAATGGCATTATTCCTCTCTCGAAAAGATATTCATCGAAGAACGTATTTACAGGAAGATAGAGAACAGCAAAACATGGGAGTCGGTACTTTCAACAATCGACAAAGGACTGGATCCCTTCAAGGATAAACTTAGCAGGGAGGTCACAAGGGATGACATCATCCGCCTGACGGAGATAAAGATCAAAAGGATTTCCAAGTATAACTCACTGAAAGCAGATGAGTTGATACGATCAATTGAAGAGGAACTTGAAGAGGTGCAGAATCATCTCGACCACCTCATCGATTATGCCATTAACTATTTCAGGCAGATTAAAAAGAAGTATGGCAAAGGCCGCGATCGCAGGACCGAGTTGCGTAATTTCGATACCATCGAAGCTACCGCGGTAGTGGCAGCCAACCAGAAGCTCTATCTCGACAGGGAGGAAGGATTTGCCGGAACAGCGCTGCGAAAGCACGAATATATCTGTGATTGTTCAGATATCGACGACCTGATCGTGTTCAGGGCCGACGGGTCCTTCATCGTTACAAGGGTAACTTCAAAAACCTTTGTTGGCAAGAATGTGATCCATATCGGTGTGTTCAAGAAAGGCGACGACCGCACCATCTACAATATGGTGTACCGCGATGGCAAGCAGGGCAATTACATGGTGAAGCGATTCCCCGTGAAAGGCATCACACGCGATAAGGAATATATCCTGACCAAAGGTACGCCGAATTCAAAGGTGCATTATTTCAGCGCCAACCCCAACGGCGAAGCCGAAGTGCTCAAGGTGGTGCTGAGGCCAAATCCCAAGTTGAAGATCCCGTCCTTCGAATATGATTTCAGCACCCTGGCCATAAAGGGAAGGAGCTCATATGGTAACATCCTTACAAAAAAGCCGGTGAAGAGTATCGTGAAGAAAGAAGAAGGCGTTTCCACGCTCGGAGCACGCGACATCTGGTTCGACGATACGGTCAAGCGGCTCAATGTCGCCGAAAGGGGAACATACCTGGGTGCTTTTATGGGTGACGACCGCATACTCGAGATCACATCAGAGGGTTATTACCGACACTATAACTTCGACCTCTCCACCCATTTCGACGAAGATATGGTCGTGATCGAGAAGTCCGACCCGCGGAAGATCATGACCGCCGTGTTCTGGGATGCCGCGCAGGAATATGTATACATCAAACGTTTCCAGTTTGATGTGAGCGAACGCCCGCTCAGGTTCATCGGCGACCACCAGGATTCGAAGCTGCTTGCATTCAGCCTGGATTACCGTCCCGTGCTGGAAGTGAAATTCGATGAAAAAGCCAACGGCAAGCCCATCGACGACATGGTGCTGGAAACCGAAGATTTTATCGGGCTTAAAAGCCACAGGGCCAAAGGAAAACGGCTCACGACTCATGCCGTGAAGTCGGTAAAGTTCCTTGAGCCGTTGCCGTATGAACATCCCGAGTCAGAAAAGCCCCCCTCAGATATAGATGAAGAGGACAAGTCTTCCTCCAGTGAAACTACGAATGACAAGGCCTCATCAGCTAAAGCTAGGGAGGAAAAGCCAGAAACCAGCAGCAAGCAAACAGAAACAAATGACAAATCCTCCTCCGCTAAAGCTACGGCGGATAAGAAAGATAAACCCAAAAAAGATGACGGGCAGATTACACTCGACCTCTAAGTTAAATTGAAATGGAACAAAACGTAGACAAAAAAGTATTGGAGATCACACCGGATGTACACTGGATCGGTGTGCTTGATCGTGATATCGTGACCTTCGATGTGGTGATGGAAACGGAGTTCGGGACCACTTATAATTCCTATTTCATCAACGCAGAGAAAAAGGCGATCGTAGAAACCACCAAGGAAAAATTCTGGGATACCTATATCGAAAAGATCCGCGGCCTGACCGACCCGGCCGAGATCGAATACATTATACTGAACCATACCGAGCCCGACCATTCAGGCAACCTGATGCGTTTGCTGGAGCTGGCCCCTAACGCCACTGTGGTCGGCAGCGGGAACGCCATCCGTTACCTGAACGATATTTTTGAGCCGGGTTTTAAACACCTGGTGGTAAAAGACGGGGAAAGCCTCGACCTGGGTAACAAGACCCTGAAATTCATCGGAGCCCCCAACCTGCACTGGCCCGATTCCATGTACACCTACCTCGAAGAGGACAAGCTGCTGTTTACCTGCGATTCGTTTGGCGCACACTTCTGCCACGAGGAAATGTACGATGATAAGGTGGGCGATTTCAGTGAGGCTTTCAAGTATTATTTTGATGTGATCCTCAAGCCATTCAGCAAGTTCATGCTGAAGGCCATCGATAAGATCCGCCCGCTGGAGATCAAGGCCATCTGCACGGGCCATGGCCCCCTGCTTACCCACGACTGGAAAAAGTGGGTCGACCGCTCGGAAGAATATGCAAAGGCCGCCCTGGCGGTACCGCAGGATAACTATGTGTTCATTCCCTATGTTTCAGCCTATCATAAAACAGGTATGATAGCCGAGAAGATAGCGGAAGGTGTGCGCAAGGTTAACGGTATGGTGGCCGAGCCCCTCGACATCGAAATGACTTCCCTGGGGGAACTGGACGCACGAATGGCGAAAAGCACAGCTGTGCTGGTAGGCAGCCCCACCATTAACCAGAACATCCTCCTTCCCGTATATAAACTGTTTGCAGTGATCAATCCCATCAGGGATAAGAAGAAGATTGCCGGCGGATTTGGCTCCTATGGCTGGAGCGGGGAAGGGAAAACGATCATTGAGGCCAACCTGAAAAGCCTGAAGCTTAATTATTTTGAAGATGGTCTCTACGTTAAGTTCACCCCCGGCGAAAAAGACCTCGAAGCAGCAGTTGATTACGGCGAAGCGATCGCGAAAGCCGTGGTGGAAAGCAGGCAGTAGGCAGCTGGCAGTTGACTGTCAACTGGAAACGCTCAGCTTTCTGGTACGAGGTTTGTAGCAAAAGCTAATATTCATAAATGAAAATATATACGTACTGCTTAATAAGCAATACGTACTATGTGATACCATGTTTAAAAAAAGAACATACGCACTCGTTATACTGATCACGCTCATTGCAGCGCTTTCTTTCTCATGTTCCATAGAAAAAAAGATCGCCAAGGAGTATATAAGGGACGACAGCACCCGCACGGTACTGGTGATCCCGCCGGATTATATTTTTAAGAAATCCCTCAAGGAATGGCAGCTCGACAGTACCGGGGCACTCGACGACTGGACCCGCGATTCCCTGCTGATCGAAAACAGCATGTTCCTGAAGAATATCGACGATTCGCTCTTCCTCTACCATTACCTGGGCAACTATGTGGCTGAACTCCAGAACCTTGGTTTTAAAGTGTACGGACAGGATTCGCTGCTGAGCTTCCTGTCGGGGCAAAGCAGAGCCTTTATCGTGAACATGGCGCAGCTGGAGATCGAAGAATATATCATGCCGGTAAAGGAAGAAGAACAGTTCGGCGACTTTATCTATTATGAGGAAGTCGACCTGAATGCCATCAACCTCAACTCCTGGATCGAGATCAGCCGGGTGAACGAGGATGAGGACAAGGCCCTGTTCTTTGCCAGCCACTACCTTACCGACGACCTGGAAGGTTACTTCAGGTATTACTTCTTTACAGGCGAGGTTGTTTTCAATTACGATATCGATACCATTCCCATGGAAAACGTTTACAGGCTTGCCGCACTGGCAGGATATACCTATGCCGGCTATACTTTCGACTACCTGATGAACAAATACATCGACAAGCGCATGGAGCAGGAAACCCGCGACAGATCGAAGATCTACTATCACTACAGCAGGAATGGAAAGTACATCGATGAGGCAAAAGAGGATCAGCGTTTCATCCCGATGAAGTAGGAGCCCAACGGAACCTTCCAGGTTGGGGACCTTCCAGGTTGGGGACCTTCCAGGTCTATGGGATCAGCAATACTTTTCCGTCCGACATCCCACGGATATACTGCATCAGGCCTTTTTCATAATCAGCAAGCGGGAAACGCCCCTGTACATTGGTTTTCAGATCACCGGAAATAAAGAGCTGCTGTAAACGCCTGGAAATCTTTTCGAATTCATCCTTCGGCAATTTCGCCTTCCACTCGTTCATATTAAAGCCGGTGATGGCTTTCTTTTTAAAGATCACATCGGAAGCGGGGATCTCGGAGAGCGTGCGTCCTGCCAGAGCCCCGTAGAGATACAGGGTGCTCCCTTCGGGCATGCACGACAACATATGGCCGCTCTGCACGCCACCGGCCGCGTCGAAGGCCAACCTTGCATCCAGGGCCGTGGCAAGCTGCTTCAGCCGGGGCAGGAATTCCTCATCCTGCGTCCATAAGACGTTCTCAAAACCGGCATCGGCCATCTTCTGAAGCTGTTCCTCTTTCCGCACAATGTTGATTACCGCAATGCCCGACATGCCGGCCAGGCTGTTTATGAACCTGCCTACCTGTCCTGATGCGGCATTCTGCACGATAGCCTTGCTTCCATTGTTTTTAGCCAGTTCCACCATGGCATAGGCCGTAAAGGGATTTACCGAAAAACAGGCGGCCTGCTCATCCGGGATCCGCTCATCAAGCTCTAAGCAGTCGGCTGCTTTCACCGGGGTATATGAAGCCCAGGAACCGCCGCGTTCCGACTGCGAAAAGAAGCTGACGCGCTTTCCAAGCAGTTTATGCGCATGCTCATCTTTCCCGACAAATACGATTTTCCCCGTTCCTTCGAAACCCGGGATAGCCGGTAAGGGCTTCCGTACATTGTACCCGCCCTGGATAAAGGCCAGGTCGGAAGGATTGGCAGGGGCGGCACGTACTTCCACCATCACTTCATCGTCGAGCAGCGCCGGTAGGGTGTTTTCAACGATCTCCAGGCTGCGCAGGGCCCTGATTATATTCCCCTGGTACGCAGGCAGCTGTATGGCCCTCATGGTCTTTCCTTGCATAATTGTCATAGGTTAGAAGTTACTCCTGGCATATGGGGCGATATCCTGCGGGGCAAAGTCCTTCGCGAGGTACTTGAAATAGCCCGCTATGGCGATCATCGCGGCATTGTCGGTCGTATACTGGAACTTCGGTATGAAGATCTTCCACCCTTTTTCTGTTCCTTTTTCTACGAGTGCTTTTCGCAGCCCGCTGTTGGCCGAAACGCCCCCGGCCAGTGCGATCTGGCTGATACCGGCCTCTTCCGCGGCCTGTTCGAGCTTATCCATCAGCACCTCTATGATGATACGCTGTATGGAGGCCGCCAGGCTGGCCTGCTCTTTTTGGATAAAATCCTTGTCCTTCTTCAATTCATCACGGATAAAGTAGAGAAAGGATGTCTTCAGTCCACTGAAGCTATAGTCCAGTCCGGGGATCCTCGGTTTGGGGAAACTGAATTTTTCAGGATCACCCTCCCGTGCCAGCTTGTCGATGTAAGGTCCGCCGGGGTATGGCATTCCCATGATCTTGGCAGCCTTGTCGAAGGCCTCGCCGGCAGCATCGTCGATGGTCTGCCCCAGTATGGTGAAGCTGTGCGGGTCGTCGACGCGTACGATCTGTGTATGCCCGCCCGAAACGGTGAGGCAGATGAATGGGAATTCAGGCACCGTCTGCCCCGGCTCGTCGGTAATGAAATGCGCCAGGATGTGGGCTTTCAGGTGATCCACCTCGATGATGGGAATGCCGCTGGCCATGGCAAAAGCCTTGGAAAAGGAGGTGCCTACCAGCAGGGAGCCCAGGAGCCCCGGCCCCCTTGTGAAAGCCACCGCATCGAGTTGATTTTTCTGTATCTTTGCTTGCTTGAGGGCCTGATGGATCACAGGTATAATGTTCTGTTGATGAGCCCGGCTGGCAAGTTCAGGGACAACGCCCCCGAAATTTTTGTGAACTTCCTGTCCGGCAATAATATTGGCAAGGATTTTGGTATCTTCCAATACGGCAGCCGATGTATCGTCACAGGATGATTCTATGCCAAGGATCAAAATGCCCATTATCATAATTTCAGGAGGACAAAGGTATCAAAAAAAGGCTTATCCGCATCGTATTGTACAGCCTGCTGGTGGTGATCGTCATCCCGTTTTCCCTATCGTGGATGAGCTATAACCCCATGGTGCAGACCTTCCTGGCTCGCATGGCCTCATCCTACCTTTCAGATCAGCTGAATACCGTGATCAGGATCGAAGGCCTTTACATCACGCCTCGCCTCGACTTTCATGTTACGGGGATGCTGGCCGAAGATCAGCGTGCCGATACCCTTTTCCATGCCGGGGATATCTTTGTTGATATGAGCAGCCTCAGGCTCAGCCAATCGGGAAAGTTCTTCAAAGTGAACGACATACGGATGCGGGATGCCTCCTTTGCCCTCATCAAGAACGTGAACGACTCCCTCTTTACCTACGAATTCATCCGAACGCATTTCCAGACCACAGATCCGGCAGCAGATACCGTTGCTGCAGTTGCCACTGCAGATAACTGGCAGGTGAGCCTGCATGCACTGAAGCTCGAACGTTTTCGCTTCAGGTTCATCGACGAGACGCGTGAGCGCGAACCGGTGGGCATGGACTATACCAACCTCGATATCTACATCGACGAGCTGCGCCTGCAAGACCTGCGCATACACAACGATACCTTTAACTTCATGATCGAAAACCTGGCATGCAAGGACCACTGTGGCTTCGAGGTGGATGCCCTGAGCGGGGACTTCAGACTCAGCCCCCTCTTCCTGTATGCCGACAGCCTGCTGGTGAAAACACCCAATTCAGACCTCAGCCTCGACCTGGCCTTCGACTACAACGGCTGGCCCAGCTATATCGAATTTGTGAGCGAGGTGACGATGAACTCGGACATCAGGCCTTCGGAGCTCAACCTGGTCGACATCGGCTATTTCGCCCCCGACCTGCTGGTGATGGACAACAGCATGCGGATAGGCGGGCAGGTGAGGGGAACAGTGGACAAACTGAGGCTAAAGGATTTCCGTTTCACCTATGGCAGGAATACTCGCTTCAGCGGCGACATCAGGCTGTACGGGCTCCCGGATGTGGAGGAGACCTTTATCCGTACCAGCGTGGACGACTTCACCATGACCCGTGCCGACATAGAAAGCTTTGCCATCCCCGGTGACATACGCTACATACCTGTCCCGGACGAGCTCGGTGTGCTCGGCACCATGAACATCAAAGGCTCCTTTACCGGATTTTACAACGACTTCGTTTCCACGGCGGAGTTCAACTCTGATATCGGGACCATCACTACGGACGTCTCGCTGAAGCAAAATAAAGCCCGATCCGATGTGGTATATGAAGGCAGGGTGTACGCGCGTCGCTTTCATATCGGGAAATTCCTGAATCTCGATACATATTTCGGAGAGCTCGACCTGGAAGCAAACATCATCGGTTCGGGCCTGACGGCCAACACCGCCAACATCAATATCACGGGTACCATCGACTCCCTCGCCTTCATGGGTGAGATATTCAACTCGGTGCAGATAAAGGGGAATGTGGCCGAGAACCAGTTCAACGGGAGCCTCGACGTAAAAGACGAACTGGTGAACCTGCTCTTCGACGGCATCCTCGACTTCAGGCAGGACAAACCATTGCTGAATTTTACCGCCGACATTACGGATGCCGACCTCTTCGGCCTCAACATGCTCGACCGCGACAGCCTGCTGCTCCTTTCCGCCAGGCTGAACTGCAACTTTATCGGCATCGACCCGGAAGACCTGGAAGGAAGGATCCTGATCGATAGCCTGGAGTACCTGGAAGGGGAGAAGCGCTGGTTTATGAACCACCTGGCCCTGATCAGCCTGAAAGATACCGGCTACTACCGCAACATCATGCTGAGCTCGGATTTCGCCGATGCGGAGATAAAGGGCAACTATACCATCAGGGAGATCAGCTGGGCGACCGACAGCCTGCTCCGGGAGCATTTTCCCCAATGGGCCTTCCTGCCCGAAGAAGAACGTTCGTTCAGGGAACAGCAGCTGGCTTTCAGCGTCGATATCAAAGAAACCGAAGACCTGCTCGACATCTTTGTGCCCGGTTTGAAGATACAGGATTACAGCAGCATCACCGGCACCTTCAATTCAGCAGGGAAGAAGGCGGGAATGGATGCCGTGTTCCCTCGCATCGAATACCTGGGCATGAGCAGCGATACCCTCAGGATAATGCTCGATGCCGCAAGCGACCAGCTGGCCCTGCGGGTGAACACACAGAAATTTCTGCTGAAGGAAAAAGAACGGGGCGATACCCTGGAGCTGGGCATGCAGGGGCTTAACTTCGATGCCATCATGGTCAACGACAGCCTGCTCTTTGCACTGGGCTGGGCCAACAAAAGTTCGAATAAGCGCAATTCTGCCGACATAGAAGCCTATTATACCTACCTGAACGACAGCATCAGCGAGCTACGCTTTACCAGGGCCATGGCCTACATCAACGATTCGCTATGGCGCATCGATACCGCCGGCAGGACTCTCTTCGGCTGGCGTTACCTGGAGTTCGACAATGTGAAAATCAAGGGCGGACATCAGGCCCTTTTGATGCACGGAAAGATCAGCGAAGCCCAGGACGATACCTTGCTGGTGAGCTTTGATAAATGGCGGCTGTCGAACTTCGATATACTCTACCGCAACTATAATTTCGACCTGAACGGTGTGATCAGCGGCAACTTCGGGCTGAACAACATGTACGGCCTGCCAAATTTCTTTTCGGCCCTGCGGATAGATGGCCTGGAAATGAACAGCGTGGCCATCGGCGACGCGGTGATCAACTCGCATTGGAACCACGAAACAGAATCGATCGACCTGGGGGCGGATATCATCTACCATGGAAACGTGGCCGACAGCAAAGTGATGCACCTTGCCGGCTCGTATAAACCCCTGCGCAGTGACGACAACCTCAGTTTCAACCTGGAGATGAACAACTTCCACCTCGAGGCCCTCCGTAGCTTTGTAAAGGGCTTCGTGAGCGACATCGACGGGGTGCTGAGCGCGAAGATGACCATCAGCGGCTCGACACAGAAGCCGAAAGTGACCGGTAGCATGAAGTTCATGCGCACCAGTTGCCGCATCGACTACCTGAATACAAAATATTCTTTTGCACACACCATCGACTTCTTTCCCGGGGTGATCAGCATCAGCAATATGATCGTATACGACAGTGTTGGCAACCAGGCTGTGGCCAACGGGGCCATTACGCACAAGAACCTGAGCGATTTTTACTTCGACATCAAGCTGCAACCGGAGGATTTCATCTGCCTCTATACCAAACGCTACCAGAACAAGACCTTTTACGGTGACGGGATCGTGAGCGGACAGGTGAATTTTTACGGCCCGCCCGATAACTTCCATATCGATGCCAACGTGCAAAGCGCAAGAGGGGCCGATATTACCATCCCCCTCGACAATTCCTTTACGGTGACCGACAACGACTTCGTGATCTTCACCAACGTGGAGCAGGAGGATGAAAAGCAGCCCGATTACAACGTAGATGTGAAAGGCCTCAACCTCGATTTCAGGATCGGGATCAACAATACGGCCGAGACCATGATCTTCCTGCCGGGAAATATGGGCAACATCAGCTCGCGCGGCTACGGCGACATCCGCTTTACCATCAATCCCCGTGGCCAGTTCAATATTTACGGCGATTACAATTTCCTGCACGGATGGTTCTTCTTCAGCCTGCAGAATCTCATCAACCGGCGCTTCGAGATCCTGCAGGGGGGAAACATCAGCTTTACGGGTAATCCCTTCAATGCCGATGTTGACCTGAAGGCCCTGTACCGCCTCAAGACGAACCTGAGCGGGCTGGGGGCGAGCATCAGTCCCGAACTGGAAGGGCAGCGGGTGAACGTGAACGCATACCTGAGGCTGAAAGGCAAGCTGGCCAACCCCGATATCAGGTTCAGCATTGATTTCCCGAATGTGAAAGACGAGATCAAATCCACCATTTATGCCGTTCTCGACACCAACGATGCCGTGATGATGAACCAGCAGATGGTGAGCCTGCTGCTGATGAACAGCTTCAGCTATGCCAGCTCCTCCGCCAATATGGCGGGATCCTCGCTCAACATCGTAACCAGCCAGCTGAGCAACTGGTTGTCGCAGATCAGCCGCGACTTTGACATCGGTATCAACTATATTGCCGGCGACGAGATGAACCAGGACGAGCTGGAGGTGGCGCTCAGCACACAGTTTTTCGACAACCGCTTAATTGTTGATGGTAACGTAGGGGTGATGACCGGTGAGAACACCACGCAGCAGGATGCCAGCAACATTGTGGGTGATGTGAACATCGAGTACAAGCTGCGCCCCGACGGCCGCATCCGCCTCCGCGCTTTCAACCGATCCAACAACATCAATACACTGGATTACTACGCACCCTATACCCAGGGAGTTGGTATTTTTTACACCAAGGAGTTTGATCGATTCGGCGATATCTTTAAACGGCAGAAGAAGAGAGAGCTTGAGGAATAAAAATGACACTTAGTTCCGGTAAACGGCTAACGGCTACCGGTTAACGGTTACCGGCTACCGGCTACCGGAATTGATCATTGTGAATTGCACATGATACATACGTTATGTTTCATTTAGCGGTATAAATGCAGTGCCCATTCACTTACCAGCAAAATGAAAAATGGATCATTGGAAATGTCGCATTCACAATGCAAAATATGTATTACAGCTACTGTGAGTGATGAGATCCTATTGATGAGATCCTAATAACGATTGGGATTGTAGAATTCAGATAATTCGTATTTATTCAATCCCATTCTCCAATAATCATTAGGATATAATCACTATTCACTCAATTTT
>JAZBOU010000187.1:0-7470 GCA_036351275.1 Bacteroidales bacterium | reverse complement strand
TGCTACCGGCAGTGCGTTGTTTTACCCGGCAGCGGAATTTAAGATGTACGGTTTTTTCCTGGCAGCCCTCTTTGTAATGGGACTCGGCTTTACACTCCTGCAAATTGCCGCCAATCCATATGTAGCCATCCTGGGACCTGAAAAGTCGGCATCCAGCCGCCTGAACCTGTCGCAGGGGTTCAACTCACTGGGTACTACCATAGGACCTCTCATTGGTGGTTTCCTCATATTCAAATACTTCGCGGGTGCACATGTTGAAGGTGCAGATGCCGTTAAGATACCCTATCTCTTTTTTACAGGCCTCTTTCTGCTCCTGGCAGTCCTGATCAAGATATCCCATCTTCCACGGGTTACCGGAAGCGATACCATAGAGCGCACTGCAGGAGCCCTGAAGCACCCTAACCTGGTTTTTGGGGCCCTGGCCATCTTCTTCTATGTGGGCGGTGAAGTGAGTATCGGCAGTATCATGATCAGTTACCTCGGGCTTGAGAATATTGCCGGACTGACAGAAGGGGCTGCCAGTAAATATGTTTCTTTTTACTGGGGCGGATTGATGATCGGCCGGTTCCTGGGTGCCATCTCGCTGAGCACCATGAAGGATGTGAAACTAAAATATTTGCTGATGCTGGCGGTCCCGGTCACGGCATTCCTCGTGATCTGGTATTTTAACGGGATCGATCAGGCCCTGATCTATGGCGTATTTCTTGTCGCAAACCTGGTGGCATTCATGGCCGGGAGATCATTGCCGCATCGCACACTCTTAATATTTGCCCTTATCGCCATCGTACTGCTGGTCGTTGCACTGACCAACCAGGGGATGATCGCCATGTGGTCGGTGATCGGTATCGGCCTCTTCAACTCCATTATGTGGTCGAATATCTTTACCCTGGCTATTGAAGGCCTGGGTAAATTCAAAAGCCAGGGCTCATCACTGCTGGTGATGATGATCCTCGGCGGTGCCATCGTGCCGGTATTCCAGGGCATGGCGGCCGACAGCTATGGCGTACATGCGTCATTCTTTGTGCCGGTAATATGCTATGCCTATATTGCGTTTTACGGATGGAGAGGATACAGGAGGAAATCTGAAATTTGAACTTTGAAATACTCAAAGCCAAACGCCCAACGCCAAACACCCAACGCCTATGAAACGACGTCATTTCCTATCTAGATCCGCCATCGCAGCAGGGGCTCTTGCGCTTCCTTCCTGGATCGAAAAAGTAAAAGCGCGGGGTATTTTGAAGCCCGTACCCGGAAACATCCCCATGGTGATCTCGACCTGGAACTTCGGCTATGAGGCGAATGAAACAGCCTGGAAAATTCTGGCAAACGGAGGTTCTGCCGTGGACGCCGTTGAGGCCGGTGTGAGGGTCCCTGAAGCCGATCCGGACAATATGAGTGTTGGTTACGGAGGACTTCCCGACAGGGACGGAAACGTAACCCTGGATGCATGCATTATGAAAGGAAATGGCGAATGCGGTTCCGTGACCTTCCTTGAACATATCAAACACCCGGTCTCCGTTGCCAGGATGGTGATGGAGAAAACACCGCATGTGATGCTTTCAGGTGAAGGGGCCCTGCAATTTGCCCTGGAAAATGGTTTTATAAAAGAGAACCTCCTGACGGAGAAAGCCAGGAAAGCATGGGAAGCATGGCGGGTAAAATCAGAATATGAGCCTGTGATCAACATAGAGAATCACGATACCATCGGGATGCTCGCCATCGACAATTCCAATCATGTTGCAGGAGCCTGTACCACCTCCGGACTGGCATACAAAATGCACGGGCGCGTGGGCGATTCGCCGGTTATCGGGGCCGGCCTCTTTGCCGACGATGAAGTGGGCGCTGCTACCGCAACGGGAATGGGTGAGCTCGTGCTCAAGACCCTGGGATCTTTCCTTATGGTGGAGCTCATGCGTAATGGCTATTCCCCCCAGGAAGCCTGCGAAGAAGGCATACGCAGGATCGTGGAAAAGATCCCCCATTATAAAGATTTCCAGATCGGCTACCTCACGGTGAACAATGCCGGGGAAACCGGGGCCTACGCCATCCAAAAGGGCTTTAATTACGCCCTGTTCAGGGATGGTAAATTTGAACTTATCGACAGTGATTATTATCTAAAATAAACCATCATGAGAGCCAGGAATATAGCACTTCTGATTGCCGCAGCACTGAGCTTTGCTGCATGTAACCCGCCTTCACAAAGCGATATCAATATCATTCCGCAACCGGTGAATGCATATGTGCAACCGGGGTCGTTTACCATAGATCCCGATACACGTATCATTACGCAAATGGAAAAGGATGAGGTTGTTGCGGTATGCCGGTACTTCAACAGCTTCCTGGAACGGTCTGCCGGTTTTGAACTTGAAATTGTGGATGATGAAGCGGTGACAAGCTTTTCAGGCGATATGGTGATCACCACTTTTAATGCCGATTCCGCCATGGGTGATGAAACATATCAACTGCGGATACAGGGTGGCAGCTCGGTGGTATTGCAGGCCAGGACAGACAAAGGGCTCTTTTACGGAGTACAAACCATCCTGCAGATGCTGCCACCGGAGATCATGAGCAAAGAGGTGGTGGAGGATATCGACATGGAGATGCCGGCCGTATACATTCATGATTATCCGCGCTTTGGCTGGCGTGGCATGCACCTGGATGTTTGCAGGCACTTCTTCTCAACAGATTTTATAAAAAGCTATATCGACCTCATGGCGATGTACAAGATGAACACCTTCCACTGGCACCTGACCGAAGACCAGGGATGGCGCATCGAGATCAAACAATATCCGGAACTAACTGAAATCGGGGCCTGGCGAACCGAACCCGACGGATCAAGGTATGGCGGGTATTATACGCAGGAAGAGATCAGTGATATCGTTGCCTATGCCGCGGAGCGGAAGATCACAGTGGTACCAGAGATCGAGATGCCGGGCCATTGCATTGCTGCGCTTGCAACATTCCCCGAACTGAGCTGTACTGGGGGGCCATTTGAAGTGGCAAATACCTGGGGCGTGAAAGAGGATGTGTATTGCGCAGGGAATGAGGAGGTATTTGAATTCCTTGAAAATGTTTTACTGGAAGTGATGGAGCTCTTCCCTTCGGAATACATCCATATTGGCGGTGATGAGGTGCCAAAAACACGTTGGGAATCCTGCCCTAAATGCCAGGCCAGGATCAGGAAAGAGGGTCTGGCAAATGAAAATGAGCTCCAGAGTTATTTCATCGGGCGGATGGAAAACTTCCTTCATGAGCACGGACGTAAGCTCATCGGCTGGGACGAGATCCTCGAAGGAGGATTACCACCACGGGCTACGGTAATGTCGTGGAGGGGCGAGAAAGGTGGCATAGAAGCCACACAAATGGGTCACACAGCGGTGATGACACCCGGCGACTATTGCTATTTCGACCATTACCAGGCCGACCCGGCTACTCAGCCCAAAGCCATCGGAGGACTGACAACACTCAAAGATGTATACCATTATAACCCGGTATCCGAAGAGTTGAATGAAGCAGAAAAGGAACGCATCCTGGGTGCCCAGGGCAATCTATGGACCGAATACATCGCTACGCCCGAATATGCTGAATATATGGCCGTGCCACGGATGCTGGCACTGGCAGAGGTCGACTGGACAAGAAACGACAGGATAAACTGGGAACGCTTCCTTCGAAAGATAGAACACCATTTTGCCCGCCTGGATATCATGGATGTAAACTACTGCGATGCGGTTTTCAACGTGGAAATACTGCCTGAATTTGATCCCGAAAAGGGAGCGCTGATGATCAGCCTGAAAAGTGAGTTCCCGGAAGCAGAGATCCGCTATACCATCGACGGATCGGATCCCGGGCTGGATTCCCCGGTATATGCAGAAGCATTTGAAATGAAAAGCTCAGGCACCGTGAAGGCAAGGGCCTTTGTGAAGGGTGAAATGAAGGGCAACCTGAGTGAAAGGGAGATCCTCATCCATGATGCCGTAGGCAAAGAAGTGAGCTACACATATAGCTACGACGACAGGTATCCCGGTGGGGGGCAATATGGCCTGGTAAACGGCTTGCGTGGTTCGTTGTATTATGGCGACGGCAACTGGCAGGGCTTCAGCGGAAGCGATATTGAAGTGGTCGTAGACCTTGGAAGGCAGGTTAATATAAGCGAGATAGAAGTATCTTTCCTGCAAAATATTACGAGCTGGATATTCCTTCCTGCAAAGATCACCTTCCTGATTTCGAATAGCGGTGAGCAAAACGATTATGAAGTTTTGACCAGCTTTGAGAACAGCACCCCGCAGGAGGAAAAAGAGGCGCGGATCCAGGATGTATTATGGAATAAGGGCAATGTATCGTCGCGTTATGTCAAAGTGATTGCAGAAAATCCCGGCCCATGTCCCGACTGGCATCCAGGTGCCGGTGGCCCGAGCTGGGTGTTTGTTGATGAGGTGGTGGTGAAGTAATGCTTAGGTATAAGCACAGTGCGGCTTTCGAAGTGCTGTATTTTCTATTGTCAAAATAAGAAAAAGTACTTTCCCACCGATATGCTTATTTAACAGCCTCTAAGGGTGGATTTTTCCAGGAACCATCCAATGCACTTTCTTTAGGCCAATACAATCTGAGAACGACCATAAACAGACCGTCAGGTGCTGGCAGCCAGTTAGCTTCTTTGTCTTTTCCCGGTGAGGTTTTTTGTATATAAAAAGTTATTCCTCCATCTTTATCCCGCTTAAAATCAGGTAACATTGGTGAGTTAAGCAGGTAGCGATTGATCGGGTTGTCAACCAGTAAACTCGACGGCAATTCATACATTGTCAATGACCAGAATGCATTAACCGGAGGGGATTCATCGGCATTGAAGTGTAAGGTGTAATTATGTTTAGAACCATCTAGAGGCTGGCCTTCAGCATCAATTGTATAAAGAGGGTACATGGCTTCATGCTTTGAGTTGCCAAATATGCCCAGTACGGCAGCTCCCATCCGGTAGGTGTAATTATTCTTCAAATATTCACGTGTCCCAAAAACATCCCCTGAAGTAACTTTCCCTTCGTCAATTTGTTGCTTTAACCTTGCAAAATCCTGTGTCCAGGCTTCATGAATACCTTCTTTCATGGCTGCGATCACTTCAGGAGATAAAAGGGTAGTATCAATCGTTTGGCCTGCACCAATTCCGATCTTTGCAAAACGGGTCATAAGTCCTTCCTCTGAAGGATGCGTTGGACAAAACTGAAGTAGGAAGTTTAAGATGTTAAATGTCTCGATCGACTTTTTCTCCAATACTGAGGTAAGTGGCGGAATTATCCTGGTCTTATCATAGGACAAATGCTGCAGATCTTCCGTAAGTTGGGTATGATGATAAACTTCACTGGTTTCTGGCGGGGGAGTGGTATGTAAGAATGACGAGAGAGGCTCCAGTTTGTAAGCATCCTGGATTTTTTTAACATTGTCAAGGTCAGCTTTATCAAAAAGCTGCGTCCTGCCAATCACAAGGACAAATTCTGTTTCTGACCGGAAGACTTTTGTGATCCCTTCCGGTTTTTCCCCTTTCCAGCCTGGTCCGGCAATCATGTAAACACCGCCATCATTCCCTGTGGTTCTGCTTCCGATATAATCAAAGTTGAACGTATAAAGATCTATTAGCTGGAAGCTGAAATAGCGATCTTTTTCAATTTCAGGAACTGTTAGCACCATTGGCTCATTGCGTAAATCCAATCCTGCCATGGAATAAGGTGTATCCGAGTTAGGGGTTTGAACAGCCTTATCATCCGGGGTATACACATGTGCAATATTCCTCAATTGATTTAAAGGTGCTTTGAATTCAGGGTTTGTTGTGTCGATAAAATATGCATATTCGATACGATAGGCGTCTGCCATTGGATAGGCATAAATATAAGCCTCCTTAGTGATTGCTTTCACTGAGTCGAGCGGTAACTCATCTATCGAATCCCCCGTTTTTTCGGTTTGAATGAAATTACAGGCGGTGAAAGACATCGCCAGCAGTGTAATGAATGCTACGTGAATAGATCTTCTCGCTTTCATGTTATTTTCCTTTAAGTTAATGATGATTAGTTTGTGGGGGAGTGCAGGTAAGGGCTACTGCAGCGGCTCCATTTTAAATAGGATTGTATAAATATACGAAAATAATTCGTTTATTCAAAGTTTCCCGTTATTTGTGCAGGCCATTTTGCGTCCGTTGCAGAGAATACACAGTGGTTATATTCACGGATTATTTTGACAGTGCCGGGTGGTATGTCTTCAATGAGGTCTTATAAAGTCTTTCATTCCTCTTCAGGTAATCCCGACCAGGTATTTGCCATCGGGCCATTTGCAGTTTCAATTGTTATGTCGAGGGCTGTGAGCCTCGACATGCCGCTGAGCGGGTCAATGGTGCCATTTCCTGAACCGGCCAGGATATTTACGTTAACACCTTTTGTTTTGTTGGCGACATGAAGCCCTTTCGCATGCTGATGGCCCCAGCCATGCGGTATGGCAACAGACCCCGGCATGAGCGTATCTGAGAATTTAACAGGGATCCTGATCTTACCATATTCAGTGGAAACATCTGCCAGTTCACCCTCCTTAAGCTTCAGCCTTGCGGCATCCTCCGGGTGGAGGTAAGCATAATTGGTATTTCCTGTTCCCTTGAGCATGCGGTCAGTATTGTGTGTCCACGAATTGTGTGTCCTGACCGATCGCTTGATGATAAGTTTAAAGCTGTCTTTCGGTTGTAGTTCTTTCTCAAATAATTGCCTGAGGTTCTTCCCGGTATTGAGGAATGCTTCAGGAGCAAGGTTTACTTTTCTGTCGGCGGTATACACCCGTTTGCTTAGAAAATCATGCTCCTCATGGTCTCTCGTCAATATGCCGTGTGGGTTTTTCAAGAGTTTTTTAAAGCCGGGTTGCCTGCAAAGCTTAAGCAGCACATTCAGCATGGATCTCTGTGGGAGGGCACGTTGCCCGTTTTCCAGTTTGTTAAATCTCAGCAGGCTTTCGAAGAACTTCTGTCCCGCTTTTGACCCCCAGAGGGGAAACCCGCTCGCTTTTGCCAGCTCAACATATATGCTGGCTTCATCTCTTTGCTCACCTTGAGGAGGGACTACTGCATCGGTGGCCTGCAGATATGGTTTGATCTGCAAACCAAGCATTAACGGAAAAACAAAAGGCAGGTCGGGGCGCTGGAAGGGATCAGTGCATGGCAGCACGTAGTCGGCTTCGCTGCAGGTTTCATTAAGCTGAATGTCAAGACAAACCAGGAGGTCAAGTTTGTTAAATGCCGATTTGAGTTTTTCAGAATCCGACATGGTGATCAGCGGATTCCCTCCGCTTACAAACAGTGCTTTGATCTGTTTCTCACCGGGAGTCAGGATCTCATCCGCCAGGATCCCTCCCGGGAATGCATCATTTACAGTGCCGTAATTCCCTATCCTTGATCTCACGTCTTTCATGAGGAGGCCCTTTTTCACGCCGAATTTCGGGAAATCCATG
>JAZBOU010000186.1:0-4066 GCA_036351275.1 Bacteroidales bacterium | reverse complement strand
CACCCGTTCATGTTGAATTCCTGACTTCATTGAATGGCATGGAATACATGAGCATCACCAATAATTTATGCCAGGGCCCGGAAAAGGACGATAAGGTAATGAAAGTTTATGCCAGGGCGGAATATCCAAACCTTATTACCAGGCACATCAAAGTAAAAGCAAAAAATACAGTATTGCCTGAATGGCATCCCGGTGCCGGGAAACCCGCATGGCTCTTCGTAGATGAGATCGAAGTATTACACTAACTTTGCAGCATGAACATCGCAGCACTGGTTTCGGGAGGAGTCGACAGCTCGGTTACCATACCTATTTTGAAAGAGATGGGCTATGATCCGACGATCTTTTACATCAAGATCGCCATGGAGGATGAGCCCGGCTTTATGGACTGCCCCTCGGAAGAAGATATAGAGATCACTACCTGGATCGCCAAAAAATATGGCCTGAGGATGGAGATCGTCGATCTGCAAAAAGAGTATTGGGAGCGTGTGGTAAGCTACACCATCGACACCGTTAAAAAGGGGCTGACCCCCAATCCGGATGTAATGTGCAACCGCCTGATCAAATTCGGTAGTTTTGAAGATAAGTACGGCAAAGATTTCGATAAGATCTCAACAGGACATTATGCCTCTGTGGTTGAAAACGATCAGGGCTTTTTCCTGGGTACTGCCATGGACACTCAAAAGGACCAGACTTACTTTCTGGGGAGGATCACCTATGCTCAGCTTTCGAAAGCCATGTTCCCGATCAACAATTTATGGAAGAAAGAAGTGCGGGCGCTTGCAGAAGAAATGAGACTGCCCAGTGCCAGCCGCCCCGACAGCCAGGGGATCTGTTTCCTGGGTAAGATCAATTATAACGACTTTATCAGGAAATATGTGGGTGAGAACCCGGGTGAGATCATTGAACTTGAAACAGGAAAGACCTGGGGAGAGCATAAGGGTTTGTGGTTTCATACCATTGGTCAGCGAAAAGGACTGGGGTTGAGCCAGGGACCCTGGTTCGTTGTTAAAAAAGACCTTGAAAAAAACATTTTATACATATCCAATGGGTATGACCCGATAGCCCAGTACACCGATCACATCATGCTGGCCGACTTCCAGTTCATAAATGGAGATCATGCGCCGGATATGTCGAAGCCTCTGAATGTCAGTTTCAAGATCAGGCATCAGCCCGAGTTCAGTACAGGTAAGCTTGCTGTTCAGGACGATCTTTTCATAATTAGTCCTGACAAAGCCATTTCAGGAGTTGCACCCGGGCAATTTGGGGTTGTTTATGACAAAGACAAGAACATTTGCCTGGGTAGCGGTGTTATTACCTTATAAATTTATCACATGGAAAACTTTGAACTTTATAATCCTGTAAAGGCCTATTTCGGCCGTGACGTAATTCAGAAATTATCCCGCGAGATCGAAAAAAGCGGAAAAAAAGCCCTGCTGGTATACGGTAAGGGATCGATCAAGAAAAATGGCATCTACGATGCCGTTATGGAACAGGTGAAGCAGGCAGGGATAGAGGTCGTGGAGTATGCCGGCATCAAGCCCAACCCGGTAATTGAGGATGTGCGTGAGGCTGTAAAGCTGGGAAAGGAAGCGAAAGCTGAGATGGTCATTGCCGTTGGCGGGGGAAGTGTGATCGATTCGGCAAAGGTTATATCCATTGGAATTGACGGGGAGTATGATCCGTGGGACTATGTTAAGGGGAAGAAAAAGCCCCGGAGTGGCCTGCCCCTATTTGCCGTGTTAACCCTGGCCGCAACCGGTACAGAGATGAACCGTTTTGCAGTGGTTCAGGACAACTCCACCAATGAAAAGCTGGGTTTCGGATATCCACCGATGTACCCGACGGCATCTTTTCTCGATCCTTCCTATACCATCAGCGTGAATGCCGACTATACGGCTTTCGGAATTGCAGACCTGGTTGCTCATGCCCTGGAAGCTTATTTTGGCAAAGGGGATGCAAGCCTGTCGGATCGTTTTGTATTCAGCATAATCAAAGAAGCGATGGAATACGGACCGCAATTGATGGAAAAGCTGGATGATTATGACCTGCGTGCCCGCATCATGTATGCTGCTACCATGGCGCTCAACAACCTGACCATGTACGGTCGTGAATCGGGCGACTGGGGAGTGCACAGCATAGGACATATCCTTTCAGTATTATATGACGTTCCTCATGGCGCATCACTTTCCATTGTGTATCCCGCCTGGCTAAAGTTTCATAAAAACAGGGCCGGAGAACGGATCAAATTTCTTGGAGAAAATCTGTTTGGAGTTTCTTCCGTTGAAGAAACGGCCCGTTCGTTTGAAGCGTTTTTCGGAACCATTAACAGCCCGGTAAGGCTTAATCAAACTTCTTACGGAAAATACGATAAAGAAAAGATCATTGCCACCATGACCTCCAACAAGGTTGGCGGTGCACACCATAAACTGGATGAAAATGATTACCACACCCTGCTTGAGCTGATGTGGTAATCATTCATTGAATTTTATTCCTTCAGGATCTTGAGTAACATCATCCTGCCGTCGTCCATGGTAATTCGGCAGAAATAGATGCCTGAATGCAGGTCGATCATGTTGATCTTCCAGTTGCATGGAGCTGTGCATTCGATCATTACCTGTTTCACCACGTTGCCGATGATATCGGCAATCACGACAGACTGAACATCCTCTTTCGATTCGATCATCAGGTATTCGCGGCAGGGGTTCGGATAAACCTTGAGTTTGTTGGTGTTGAACTCTTCAATGCCAACCAATACAGTTATGTAGTTTTCCTTGGCAATTGAATCGGTGCCGTTGGGTCCGATGGCTTTAAGGCTGACGGTATAGTTCCCAGACATATTATAAGTATGTGCAGGATGCTGCATTGTTGATACATTACCGTCACCGAAATACCATTTCCATTCATTCACCGCCCCGGTGCTCTGGTCGGTAAAGTTAACCAGCAAGGGGAAGAAACCTGAAGTCGGGTTTCCGGTAAAATCTGCAGTCGGGGGAAGGTTGGAAACCGAGATGTAATTTACCTTGGTCTCTGTATTGTCTCCTCCAGGGCCAGAAACCGTAAGGCTGACCGTATAGTTCCCGGTACTTGTATACTGGTAGATAGGATTTTGCTGGGTGGATGATCCCCCGTCACCAAAGTCCCATGCCCATGTATCGACCTGGCCTGTTGACTGGTCGGTAAAGTTCACATTTAGTGGTGGTGAACCTGTAGTGGGAAAACCAACGAATTCTGCCACAGGTGGCGGAAAATGCACAACGATGTAGTCGGTCTTGGTATTGGCATCACTTCCACCGGGGCCCGAAACGTTCAATGTTACCGTATATGTGCCCGGTGTTACATAATCATATGAAGGATTCTGTTCTGTGGAGGTGCCACCGTCGCCGAAATCCCAGTCCCAGGTGTCGACGGAGTCGACTGAAAGATCGGTGAAGTTTACGGTTAAGGGGGCCACCCCGGAGGTAACATCCGCTGTAAAGTCACAGGTTGGCGGGGGATAGTCAACGGTGATATAATCGGTTTTTGTTTCAGAATCGTTTCCTCCGGGTCCTGTTACCGAGAGCATCACCGTGTATGTTCCCGGGTCGTTATAGGTATTCAGTGGATTCTGCTGGGTGGAGGTGTTGCCGTCGCCGAAGTCCCAGCTCCAGGTGGTAACCGGATTCTGGGAGAGATCGGTAAAGTTCACATCCAGCGGGGCGATGCCAATAGTCGGGGCTCCGGAGAAGTCTGCAATGGGAGCTGCAGTTGGTGAATACAGGTCGCTTTTCCATACACCCCTTCCAAAAGTGGCAGCATAAAGTACATTATCTGCCGGACTGGTTGCATAGTGTATTTCAAGCTCGGCTACTACAACGTTTGGCAGACCGGTGCTGAATGGGGCCCATGGGCCTCCATCGCGATAAACATATACGCCAGCATCTGTTCCGGCATACAGCTCAATGCCTGAATAATCCTTATTCTGTATCACACACATGACCGGAAGCAATGGCAGTCCGGAAGAAATATTACTCCAGGTTCCGCCTCCATTGGTAGTCTCATAAACACCATGGTTATTATATCCTCCCAT
>JAZBOU010000185.1:0-2750 GCA_036351275.1 Bacteroidales bacterium | reverse complement strand
CCCATTATGGCAACAAACTCACCTTGCTTTACCTCCAAACTTACTTCATCCAGGGCCGTGGTTTCAACTTCATCAGTCCTGAAGACTTTACTTAAATTTTCTGTTTTAATCATTGCTTTAATATTAGGTTCAATTATATATTTATAATGACGATATGGTGTTTTAATAGTTACATTTATTCATATTTGATAGCGTTTACTGGTTGTGCCGTGGCTGCCTTCACCGATTGATAACTTATCGTCAGGAAAGCGATCACCAAGGAGATCGCGCTGGCAAACAGGAATATCCAGGGTGAGAGTCCTGAGCGATATGCAAAGTCGTCCAGCCAGTCGTTCATAAAAATGTAAGCCGGGATCCAGGCCAGCACGTTGGATATGAGCACAAGGATGATAAATTCCACCGAAAGTGATTTAATGATAGAAGACATGGATGCACCCAGGATTTTCCTGATCCCGATTTCTTTGGTCCTTTGTTCAGTAATGTATGAAGCAAGCCCGAATAACCCAAGACAGGCAATAATGATCGCAAGGATAGCAAAATAGGTTATGATGGTACTCATATTCTGCTCAGCCCTGTACATATTATCATAAAAACTATCGAGAAAGAAATATGAAAAGGGTACAGCGGGAAGGAACACGCTCCACTCATCTTCAAGTTGATTCAGTGTTTTCTGAATGTTGTTAGTCTCCAGCCTGATGAGCAGGTACCGATTGTATGCATTATATACATGCATCATCAGTGGTTCAACTTCACTATGCAGGGAAGCATAATGGAAGTTTTCTGTAATGCCAATGACCTTTCCTTCTTTAGGTGGATCTATATTGTAATCATAACTGAACCTTGTTCCGACCGGGTTTTCCAGTTCCAGCCATTCCACAGCTGCCTCATTAAGAATGAAGGCATCTTCAACGTCACTCTGTATATCCGGATCGAAATCCCGGCCTCTGGAAAAGCTTACTCCAAGGGTACTTAACATATTGGCGTCGCCTGACAGCACACGTATTCCGAATCCTTCACCCAGGCCTGAAGCGCTTTCTGCTCTCGATTGGCCTGGATCTGGCAGCGACACTGTCAGAAACGGCATTCTTTGTCCCGGGATACCTGAAGATAGCGCAGAAGAAATGACATTGGGATTGTTGGCAAGGCCATCCTGGAAACTTTCAACCGCCTGACGCTGATTGAAACTCGGGATTGAAATCACGGCTACCTGTTCTTTTGAAAACCCAAGTGAAATGTTTTGAATATAGTTCAATTGCCTGTACACGGTCAGGGTTCCAATGATCAGGCCTACGGAGATCGTAAATTGTGTCACCACCAGGATGCGCCGCAGGTAAAGAGCTTGACGGTTAGCTTTTCCGGCCGAGATCCTGGATCGCAATACTTTGAGTGGTTTCATCCTTGCAAGGAACAGGGACGGGTAAGCTCCTGCCACGAATCCCACAACGATAAAAATGAGGACAAGCGAAATTAACAAACCCGGGTTAGCGGAAATTTGCAATGTGAGCGCTTTTCCCGTCATGTGGTTAAAGCTGGGTAAAATAAATTCTACAATGATCAGGGCAAAAAACATGGCAATGATGCACATGAAATAGGATTCGGCCATAAACTGGTTGAAAATATTTGACCTGTTAGCCCCCAGCACTTTTCTTAAACCTACTTCTCTTGATCTTCGTGATGACCTTGCAGTTGCCAGGTTCATATAGTTAATGCATGCAATGATCAAAACAAAAAGTGCAATTGAAGAGAATATATAAATATATTTCTTGTCGCTGTTTGCCTCAATTTCTTTCTCTGCATGGCCATTCAGGTGGATCTCGGTGATAGGTTGAAATATCAGGCTTGCATCATAGGCTTCCATAATGCCGGTGGAGTCATTTTCCGTGTCAAAACCATAAATATCCCATACCTGCTCATTTGCTTTTTTGACCAGGGCATCAAGCGACTCCCGGTTTTCTACTCTTAAATAAGAGTAAAAGGTACTGGGGCCAGGTTGATCAACACCGGGCCAATTGCTTCTCAGATCATCAAGCGAGATGATAATATTGTAATGCATATGGGAATTTGCAGGTACATTAGCGGCAATTCCGCTGACCAGGTAGGGACTGTTGTCGATTCGGATGGTCTTGTTTATGGCAGGCTCTTCACCGAAATACTTTTTTGCATAATTCTCGGTAAGTACAATCTTACCGACACCTGTCAGACAGGATTCGGCATCTCCTTCCAGCAAATTAAATGAAAACACCTTGAAAAAGTCGGAATCTGCTAGCAGAATCCGTTCTTCGCTGAATGAGACATCTTCATATTCCACTATACTTGGTTGAAAATTATAATGGATCTTGACACTCTTGACAATTTCGGGAAACCTGCTTTGCAGAGCTGGAAGCAAGCCACCATGAGTTGCGGCCCAATGACTATCTTCGCCTTCACCTACCCAGCGTGGTTCCACTCTTACAATGTTTGATGCCTCCTCGTGAAAACGGTCATAACTCAGTTCATCCTGGATGAAAAGGAAAATCAGAACGCATGTTGCCAGACCCAATGCCAGCCCGATTACATTTATGAACGCGTAAACCCGCTGTTTTGCAAGGTACCGGAGACTTATTTTTAGAATATTTCTTAACATAAATCCACTTATTCGTATTTCAGTGTATCAACAGGGTTGGTCTTGGCGGCAAACCATGCTTTAATGGCAGTGATAAGCAGGGCCAGGATCAGTGCAATGAATGCAGCCAGCAGGAAAACTCCCCAGT
>JAZBOU010000184.1:0-3083 GCA_036351275.1 Bacteroidales bacterium | reverse complement strand
GGTTTCCGCGGCTGGTTTGTCGACAATGTACTCGTTACCGACAAAGCACCGTTGAAATCTGCGAATACAAGCGTGGTTTACGGACCTGATCCGAAGCCCAGAACAGAATAATTTCTTAGCGGGCATACCGCAATATCAAGGCTGCCGTAAGCCTCATGCCGAGGCTTACGGCAGCCTTCTTTTTTATATCTTTGCACAAAATAAGATCCATGGTTTCACAGGAAGAGATAAAAGCACTGAATAAGAGGCTCGAAGCCTTGAGGAGGTTCCTTTGACATTGACGTCAAAAAATCTCAGATAGCAGAAAAGGAAGAAGTTTCCCAACAGCCTGAATTCTGGAATGATCCCAAGCGGGCCGAACTGCTGCTCAAAGAGATCAAGTCAATCAAATACTGGACCAACGCTTTCCAAAAGGTAAACGCTGCTTACGACGACCTCGTTGTCATACATGATTTCTTTGAAGAAGGGGAGGGCTCCGAAACTGAGCTCAACAAGCAGTACAGGAAAACCCTATCAGCCCTTGAAGATTTGGAGTTCATGAACATGCTGAGCGGGGAGGAGGATAAATTCGGGGCTATACTGGAGATCAATGCGGGGGCCGGTGGTACTGAAAGCCAGGATTGGGCTGAAATGCTCATGCGCATGTATCACCGCTGGGGCGAGCGTAATGACTATAAGGTAAAGGAACTTGAACTGAGTGAGGGTGATGTCGCCGGCATCAAGTCAGTATCCCTGGAGTTTGAAGGCGAATTCGCCTTTGGCTACCTCAAGGGAGAAAATGGCGTTCACCGCCTTGTTCGCCTGTCACCATTTGATTCGGCCAACCGCAGGCATACCTCCTTTGCATCCGTATATGTGTATCCTGTTGTGGATGATGAAATCGAGATCGAGATCAATCCTTCCGACATCACCTGGGATACCTTCCGCTCAAGCGGGCCCGGTGGCCAGAATGTGAATAAAGTAGAAACCGCGGTCAGGCTGAAACACGCTCCCACGGGCATCACGATCGAATGCCAGGAAACCCGCTCACAGGGCCAGAACAGGGACAAAGCACTCCGGATGCTGAAATCGCAGTTATATGAAATAGAGATGCGGAAGAAAAAGGAGGCACAGGCCAAGATCGAGGGGAACAAGAAGAAGATCGAATGGGGTTCACAGATACGATCCTACGTGATGCATCCCTATAAAATGGTAAAGGACCTTCGGACAAATTTTGAAACCGGAAATGTACAGGCAGTCATGGACGGCGACCTGAATGAATTTATAAAAACATATTTGATGCAGTTCGGTAATTCATAAGAATACGTGGAAACAGTAGGCAGTCCCGAAAAAATGCAAATCTTTGATTTGCTCTTTTTTCGAGGATCCACGAAAAACAATGAAATCGAAGATTTCTGGTTTTTCGGGATAGGCAGTAGGCAGTAGGCAGTAGGCAGTAACGAGTAACCAGCAACAAATATCAAATAACTAATTACCGATTCAACCGATTTAACCAATCTAACCATGTACAAGATTTATCACAATCCCCGTTGCAAGAAATCCAGGGCAGGATTGCAATACCTGCAGGAAAAGGGAATTGATCCCGAAGTCAGGGAATACCTGAAAGTACTACTTGTCGAGGACGAATTAAAGGACCTGCTCGTACGCTTGCATAAAAAACCACTCGACATTGTGCGTACCCAGGAAGAATATTATCGCAAAGAGCTTAAAGGAAAGAAATTTACTGATGATGAGTGGGTGAAGATCATGATCGGGAACCCAAAACTCATCCAGCGCCCTATTGTTGTAAAGGGACCGAAGGCTGTTATCGGGGATCCGGCATCAAATATTGATGTCCTGCTTTAAAGAATAATAACCTCAAATCATATTCGAAAAATGAAATACCGCATTGAAAAAGACACCATGGGAAACGTAGAGGTTCCCGCTGACAAATACTGGGGAGCACAGACCCAGCGTTCAAAGAACAATTTCAAGATAGGGGATCCCGGATCCATGCCGGTGGAGATCATCAGGGCATTCGCTTACCTGAAAAAGGCAGCCGCCATGGCCAACAATGAGCTGGGTGTGCTCGAAAATGATAAAAAGGACCTGATTGCACAGGTTTGTGATGAGATCCTCGAAGGGAAACTCGATGATAATTTCCCCCTGGTGATCTGGCAAACCGGCTCGGGTACACAATCCAACATGAATGTAAATGAGGTGGTTGCCAACCGTGCCCACGTTCTGAGTGGCGGTAAACTTGGAGAAGGGGACCGACCCATACATCCTAACGACGATGTGAACAAATCCCAGTCGTCGAACGATACATTCCCGACCGCCATGCATATTGCTGCATATAAGTTGATCGTGGAAACGACCCTGCCCGGTATTCAACTCCTGCGGAATACCCTGGATGAAAAAGCAACCGCTTTTTCTGAAGTAGTAAAGACGGGCAGAACACATCTGATGGATGCTACCCCTCTGACACTGGGGCAGGAATTCTCCGGTTATGTTTCACAACTTGACCATGGCTTGCTGGCATTGAAAAATACGCTTCCTCACCTGGGCGAACTGGCCCTCGGCGGTACTGCGGTAGGAACAGGTTTGAATACTCCCAAAGGTTATGATAAACTGGTTGCGGCCAAGATCGCTGAACTTACGGGATATCCTTTTGAAACGGCAGGCAACAAGTTTGAATCACTTTCGGCCCATGATGCAATCGTGGAGACCTCGGGAGCATTAAAAACACTTGCTGTGAGCCTGATGCATATCGCCAATAACCTGAGGATGCTGGCTTCCGGCCCTCGCTGTGGTATTGGTGAGATCATCTTCCCCTCAAACGAACCGGGTTCGTCCATTATGCCGGGGAAGGTAAATCCCACGCAGGCAGAGGCCCTGAGCATGGTTTGTGCACAGGTGATCGGGAATGATGCAGCGATCACGGCAGGAGGCATGCAGGGGCATTTCCAGCTCAATGTATTTAAACCGGTTATGATATACAACCTGCTGATGTCGGCAAGGCTGATCGGTGATGCCTGTGTATCCTTTAACCAAAATTGCGCCGCCGGTATTGAGCCTAATTATCCCTATATCAAGAAAAACCT
>JAZBOU010000183.1:0-4864 GCA_036351275.1 Bacteroidales bacterium | reverse complement strand
GTCAGGAAATAGGCTACATAGGCCGGAGTGCTGTATGATCCGCCACCGAATATCCGGTCGCACATTCCTGCCAGGTCGTAGGGACCTGAAAGAGGAGCAACCGCAGTAAGCTCTAAGTCAGGATAATTGTGTTCAATTTCTTTCTGAGCCAGAAGTGAAATATATCCGCCTTCAGAATACCCCATCAGGAATAGCTCGTAAGTAGTCAGCCAGTTATTTGTGGAGCATAGTTCCTTTGCTGCCACGATAAGGTCAACCACACATGGCACGTTTGATGTTGCGTGCAGGTAAGGGTGTATTCCGGTAGAGACTCCAAACCCGGGATAGTCAGGAAGCAGGGTAAGGTATCCCATGGATGCGGTCATTAAGCCAATCATTCCTTCCACCGAGTTTAAGGGGCTGGCCGAAGCGACCAGATCCCGTTTTGTCTCTGTCCCATGCTGGAGGCTGAGCAAGGGCAGTATGGATTTTGTCTGTGGTACATAAACAGCTCCTGACACAAGTATGATGTTACCATGGTGATCGTGCGTATAGTACCTTACAGAATATGCATCTACCTCGTATGTCAGCTCAAAGGGGAAATCAGCTCCGCTGTTGCTTAGAATTTGCGCTAGCTCACTGGTATCATAGTTGTCGATCAATACAATTCCGGCTATCTCAGCCCGTGAATGTGTAACAGGCTCAGCAGCAGCAATGGTGTCATCGTCTTTCTTGCATGACTGAATGAAAAGCATCATCACAAGGATGAACAGCATGCTTCTTTTCAGGCTTTTCAATGAAATAAACATAGTACCTCCTTTTTGTCCGATCAACCTAAATTGTACGGGATTTTGATCAGGGCAGGATTTATAGTAAGATCAAAAGTTGTGCCACCAGCCCTAAGCCTCACTTAATCAGTATGTAGCAAATTTCCGGGCTTTTAAATTTGGGCCAATATTACCCATTCGTATTCCGGCTGTTCATTTGCGTGCAGCACTGCAGTATGAAGGTTTGATGCTTAAAAATGTATATTTGGGGAAGAATTTGACAGCTATGAAAAAGCTGATGTTTATCGTTTCCCTTTTTTGGAGCATGTCGCTGATGTCGCAGGCAGTGTTCATACTCGAAAGCATACCTCCCGAAACCCCGGAGGAGGATCACATATACATGGCCGGGGGTTTTAACGGCTGGAATCCGGGCGATGTGAATCATCGTTTGAATAAGAATGGCAATGACCAGTGGGAAATTATCCTCGATGGCTTTCCTGATGGGATAAGCATCGAATATAAATTTACCCGGGGCAGCTGGGAAACTGTAGAAAAAGGCCCTTCGGGTGAAGAGATCCCGAACCGGGGGTTCACTTTTGGTAATGGTGACACCGTTTTTGTCACGATTCAAAACTGGGCCGACCTGATTTCCGGCACATCAACTGCAGCTGAAAATGTACACATCATGGACCCGGCTTTCTGGATGCCCCAGCTGTCGAGGACCCGCACCATATGGGTCTATCTCCCGCCGGGATATGAAAGCACTGACGAGCGCTACCCTGTATTATATATGCACGATGCCCAGAATCTTTTTGACAACATAACTTCTTTTGCCGGTGAATGGGAGGTTGATGAAAGCCTCAATGAGCTTGCCGGGCAGGGATACAATGTACCCATAGTTGTGGGAATAAACCATGGCGGTACCGAGCGCATCAATGAGCTTACCCCATGGATAAATCCACTATATGGAGGAGGTATGGGAGATAAATACCTGGCGTTTATTGTAGAGACCCTGAAACCCCATGTCGACACTAATTACCGGACCATGCCTGGACGTGAACATACCGGCATTATGGGAAGTTCTCTCGGCGGACTGATATCTGCATACGGAGCTTTAAAGTATCAGGATGTATTTGGCAGATCAGGACCCTACTCCCCCTCATACTGGTTCACGGATGATTCGTTATTCTTATTTGTTTCAAATTTAACTAAAGAGCATGACTTAAGGTTTTACCAGGCTATAGGTGGGGATGAATCACAGAACTCTATCCAGCTTTTGCACAATATGGAAGACAGCCTGAATATGGCAGGCTTTCAGGATATCACATCTTTGACCGTTGAGGGCTACGGCCATAATGAGGTATTCTGGCGAAACGACTTCCCTGCTGCATACTTGTGGCTCTTCAGCGACTATGCCTATGGCATTAAGGAAACAAATATTATTAAACCACTGAGCCTGTACCCGAACCCTGCAACGGATGCAATCTTCCTGAAAGATTTTGATATTATGGAAGATGAACTGATCCAGGTGCTTGACTCATCCGGAAAAGTATGTGTTGAGCAATATGGCGGTAAGATGGTTGAACTATCTAACCTGAGCCCCGGATATTACTTCCTCCGAATTGCAAAAAATGGATCTGTATACCTTGGGAAGTTCGTCAAACAATGATCAAAGAAACATGAAAAAAGCACTGTTTATACCATTTCTGCTCCTTTGTTTTATATCTGCCGGGCAGCAATCAGATAAAGAAGTGATCCGCAGCATTTTCGATAATGTTCTTTCAAACGTTGAAGCATACCATAACCTGGAGTATTTATGCGATAATGCTCCCGGCAGGTTGCTTGGAACGGAAGAATCGATTATCGCACTTGAGTTCATGAAGGGATATTTCGAGGCAATGGGGGCCGATACGGTTTTCCTGCAGGAATTTAAAACTCCTGCATGGATACATCACAGTACAGAAGTGCTCATAATAACTCCATTGGGAGAAACAAGGCTCAGGGCCGATGCCCTGGGGCCTTCGCCATCAACTGAACCTGAAGGGTTGCAGGCCGGTGTCGTGGAAGTTCAGGGATTGGATGAACTGAGGGATATGGATCCAGGCCTGGTCAGGGACAAAATAGTTTTCTTTAACCGTCCGGTTGACCTCACACACATCAACACCTTTCGGATCTATGGAAGTGCCGTTGATCAGCGAACACAGGGCCCTGCCCTTGCAGCAGAACTCGGAGCCTCAGGTGTTCTGGTACGCTCTGTCGGGACACGCATCGACACTTTCCCACATACAGGATCAACACGTTTCAGGGGGAAGAAGATCCCCTGTGCAGCGATCAGCACCATCGATGCCGATATCCTGAGCAATTCACTGAAAGAGGATAAACATGTACAGATCAGGATGCGGATTGATGCAGAGGATATCGAAGAAGTAGTTACATATAACCTGATCGCAGATATTCGCGGGACTGAATTCCCGGATGAATATATCGTAATCGGCGGACACATCGATGCCTGGTTCAACAGCCCGGGTGCGCACGACGATGGAATAGGCTGTGTTCAATCAGCTGATGTGCTCAGGATATTCAGGGACCTCGGATTACATAATAAGCGAAGCATACGCGCTATCATGTTCATGGATGAGGAACTTTACCAGTCGGGAGGAGCGGCATACGCAAATTATACCGAGGAACACGGCATAACGCATTTCCTGGCCCTGGAAGCGGATGCCGGGGGCTTTACACCGCTGGGCTTTAATGTTGATGCATCTCATGAAATTGTAAAGACTATTTCATCCCATCAGCCACTTCTTGAACAATACGGGATCTATTATATCCGCAAAGGCGGAAGCGGTGTTGACATTTCCCCGCTGAAAAAATTTGGAGTGCCATTGATAGGATATCGTACAGATTCACAGCGCTATATGGATCTGCATCATTCGGCTTACGATACCTTCGACAAGGTCCATATCAGGGAGCTCCAGCTGGGTTCGGGATGTATGGCAGCGCTTATTTATCTTATCGACAAATATGGGCTTTGATTCCTGCCCTCTCCATTCCTCTCTTAAATACATCAGTATAAATACGTATTCTTCTAAACAACTTACTTAGAAAGAATAAGTGTGAATTTTTTGTTGCAGGCCGGCCGGCTTTGTAATTTGCTGTGTTTTCCGGTAACAAATAAACGGAATTGGCGTACAAAACTGTAAATCAGGAACAAATATAAAATAATAGCTAAACTAAATTCTATAAATCATGAAAAAACATTTACGCTTTATTGTGATTGTTGCAGCAATTCTTGCTATGGTTGGTTGCCAGAAGCAGGAAGCTGATAATGATGTGGCCGATATCTGGAACGGATATGAGAGCTACAAGTACAGTACAATGACGGTTGATTTATTGGCCGGTCAGCATATCAATGTTGGAACAGTTACCTATGTGATAACTGATGATGCTTATTTTGAAGCTACTTACACTATAACAGGTGGCTGGACCATGTCAGAATCTCACCTTTACGCTGGTGAATATAGTTCTATGCCAGTCAACAAACCAGGAAAGCCCAAGATCGGGAATTTCCCATTTAGTGAAGTTCATGATCCTGCAGTAACTAGCTACACATATTCGATTCCTGTTGTCGATCTTCCTCCCGGTACTGGAGGGTTTGTATGTGCTGCTCATTGTGTGGTCAATAACCCGAATGGTGGGAATGAGACCGGATGGGCCGCTGGTAATAGGACATTCTCCGATAAAGGTTGGAGCATGTACTCCGACAATTTCTACCAGGATGCTACTGATATTGTAATCCTTTATGCTATAGTACGGGATGATGATGGTAATTTGATCCTTCTGCACATCAACACTGATTCACACGAAGGTGAGATTATCCTGTCTGAACCAATTGCAACAACCGGCACCGTGGATGCCATTGCCTACGATCCGCTCACAGGCGACCTGTTCTTTGTAATTGGCGATACGCTGTATGTCATTAACATGAATAGTGATGCCCCGGCAGAGATCATTGGCACCATAGATGGTATGGCAACCGGTGGTACATTCATAAATGGTAACTACTACTACCTCGATGTTGACCCGAACTCACCGAATTATATGGAGATCATTGAAGT
>JAZBOU010000182.1:0-6292 GCA_036351275.1 Bacteroidales bacterium | reverse complement strand
TTTCACCCATGGGTATTATAATTCAATCCCTTCGGGATTGTTTTAAAATGAACCGCAAAGCGGATTTCATCAGCAATGGCTTATCACCCATGGGTATTATAATTCAATCCCTTCGGGATTGCTTTAAAATGAACCGCAAAGCGGATTTCATCAGCAATGTCTTTTCACCCATGGGTATTATAATTCAATCCCTTCGGGATTGTTTTAAAATGAACCGCAAAGCGGATTTCATCAGCAATGGCTTTTCACCCGTGGATATTATAATTCAATCCCTTCGGGATTGCTTGCGGGATGAATCGTCCATATGCTGGATGAACTGCGAGGCAGTTCAACTACAATATCTCCGGACAACGTTTTCACCCATGGGTATTGCAATTCAATCCCTTCGGGATTTTATAGAAAATATCATCACTGCTAAACTTAAGCCGCCTCATATGAACTGCGAAGCAGTTCAACTGCAATAACCCCGGACAACGTCCGGGGTTATTGCAATGGAGAAATACAACTCCGAAGGAGTTGAATAATATGTCTAAATATTAATACCGAAAAAAGGGAATTGTCACACCCCCTCATGATAGAAGAGAGAAGATTGAAGAAGTAGATTTTTGATATAGAGGGAGATAGGAGAGGAATATTTTTGATTATTCGAGCTTATTCATTACCAATCTCCACTAATCGTTAGGATCTGATCATTGATCATTCCCGAGAAATTCTTCTTCGATCAGCTTCGCCAGCTTCTCACTCTTCGCCATATGTGAGGCCATGAATTGTTTGTGCAGGGCTTCCATGGGGATCATGCCCGTCTGGCGTACAAGTTCGTACAGGGCAGTGAGACTGGCATTGCGGCCACCGAAATGCTCACGAAAATGATGAACGACCGTCTTTGCATTTGTTTCAGGCATTTCCACGGTGCTGTCGATGATCAGCAGGGTGTCTTCACCTGCATTGGCAACAAACTTTCTGGCAAAATTCAATCCGTCCTCTGAGGTGATGATGATCACATCAGGCGCAGGTGCCCCTGTGTAAAGAATGTTTTCGGGTGAAAGGATGAGGTTGGCTGCCGAAAATCCAACGCCTACGGTAACGGGATAGCTGCCTTTCTTGGTAACCTCAAGTCCGCAACGCATACCCGCTCTTACGAACAGTGACGCTCCCGACTGAACACCTTCACCGGCGGTTCCACTCAGGAAAATACGGATCGGTTTGTCCAGTTTATGTTCGAATTCCTTCCCGATATTGAGTTTCGGATCAAACAGGCTGAGTGCATCTTCCTTTTCGTTGGTTTTGTATACTTCCGGTGCTTTATCGACATAGGTTTTGATTTCTATCCCTGCTTCCTCGATCAGGGCCTTCAGTTTCATTCCCGGATTGCTCTTTACTCCGTATGAAGTACAGATCTCCATCACCTCCACCAGGGAGAAACCATCCCTGGAAAATGCCTCAGCAAGCTGGTCGGAGATATCGCCGATACCGGTGATCCTGCTTACGTAACTTGCACCGGCTGCCGTCACAAGCCCGCAAATATCATAACCGGCATGTGATGCTCCATCCGGCAGGGTAGGTGTACGGAACCCCTCCGGGGTAAATTCACTGGGCTGTCCCCCGGTCATGCCGTACAGCATATTGTTATGGATGACTACGGTCATGTTGTAACCATTGTGGGCCGCATCGATCAGATGCTGCATGCCAATGGTGGCTCCGCCATCGCCTATAAATACAATAACTTTTTTGTCGGGATTGTTGATGCCCGCAGAAATACCTGAAGCCAGGGCGACAGATCGCCCATGGAGGCCGTGTGCGGTATGCGTATCGAAGGCCTTGTCGATAATGCCCAGGCAACCAATATCCGTTACCAGGATCACATCCAGCAGGTCCTTGCCCAGTTTCTGCAGGGCTTTTTCCGTATTCGTGCTGATGGTATGATGCGTGCATCCCTTGCAAAAAGGCAGGGTACTGGTATTGATGAATTTCTTATCCATGTTGCTCAACCTCCTTTATGATTTCATCCGGGCTGATCATCCGGCCGATGGTGTTTACTTTAAAGACATTGGAGGGTGTTTTTGCTCCAAAGAGCAGATTGCTGTAGAGGCCGTGGTAATTTTCCTCTGCAATGACAATGTTTTGATATCCTGCCATGATATCCATGTAGATGTCGGGTATTGGCAGCAAAGTTTTGGGTACCAGGAGGGAGGCGGATTTCCCATTATCTTTAAGCCGCAATACAGCTTCACGGGCCGCATTGGCTGTGATGCCATATGATACCACCAGTGTGTCGGCTTTCTCTTCTTTAATGTATTCGTAATGCAGGTAGGTTTCCAGGTTCCTCACGATCTTATGATGTATGGCCATGGTATTGCCCAGTGCCTCCGGGGTGATCCCCTGCAGAATTCCTTCTTCGTTATGCGTGGAGGCCGTATACCTCACCTGGTGCTTATCGTTGCTCAGCGGGAGGAAAGCCGGTACTCCTTTTTCATCCCTCCTGTAAGGAACGAAGGTTTCGTCGGAATCATAGAATTTCCTTTCTACAGGCGTGATCTCCTTCAGGCTGTCCAGGTCGAAACTGAACTGGGTCATGATCTCTTCTTTGGATGTGAGAAGGATGACGGGGGTGCGTAACTCAACGGCGGTTTTCAGGGCTTCCTCACTCATTTCCCAGCAGTCGTTTGCTTCCGATGTGCTGATCACCGGAATGGAATATCCGCCCGACAGCATCCCGTTCAAAAGGCTGATATCACCCTGTGCACCACAGGTTGCAGTGCCTGTAGCGGGTCCCAGCCTCTGGACGAGAATGATCACCATAGGAAGTTCCATCATGTATGCCATGTTGATCGATTCAAGCATGAGTGCAAAACCGGGGAATGAAGTCGCCGTAACCGGTAAGCGTCCTGCGGCGGAAAAACCGCTCATCCACTGCAATGTCGTAATCTCATCCGGTGCAGCAAAAAAGGTTTTGAATCGTTTACCGGAGAAAAGATAAATATTGTTTGCCGGGGTAATGGGATAACCAATGAAGACATCAGCCCCTGCTATTACCAGCGCTTCTGTCATTAACCTCGACCCATCAATTAATGCATGCATTTATTTTCACTTTTTAATTCTTGTGCTGTTTTGTTTAACCACAAAGAACACAAAGCCTGCCTACCGGCAGGCAGGGATTACGCAAAGGAACCGCAAAGAATTACTGATTCAACCGATTTAACCGATTTAACTCTTAAAGCGCCTCGCATTTTAACAATATGCAAAGGTAGAAAAGAAGCTTTAGAATGAGGGTATAAATACCAATTTTGAGTGAAAATAAATAATGAAATTAGCATTGTGAATTCAATAACAATAACTATTTTTGTCGATCAATATTGGGTGTTGGGCTTTTGATGTTAGGCTTTGGGAAGTAAGCCCATATCACTGTATCAGAATTGGCTACCTGGCTCATTCTGAATATTGAATTCTGAATACCTGCCTGACGGCAGGCAGGCTGAATTCTTGTTCAAAAAAACAGTGGGAAATTAAGAAATCACTTTAGGTATTTATAAAACACAATAACATGTCAGCAACAGTTCAATTTGAAGCTCCCGACCACTACCTGGCAGATGAGCTTTACACCGACGAGCAAAAGATCGTCCGTGATGCAGCAAGGGATTGGGTAAACCGTTCGGTAAAGCCTATCATTGAAGAATATTTTGAAAAAGCGGAATTCCCGCGCCAGCTGGTGAAGGAAATGGGTGAGTACGGTATGTTTGGCCCCTTTATCCCGGAAGAGTATGGTGGGCCCGGACTGGATTACACTTCTTATGGCCTGATCATGCAGGAACTTGAAAGGGGTGATTCAGGAATCCGTTCCATGGCTTCTGTCCAGACTTCCCTGGTATGCTTCCCCATATGGAAGTATGCTACGGAAGAGCAGAAACAAAAATGGCTGCCACGCCTGGTTGCGGGTGAGATCATTGGTTGTTTCGGACTTACTGAGCCGAATCATGGTTCAGACCCGGGCAGCATGGTGACACATTTTGAAGATAAAGGCGACCACGTCGTCCTGAATGGTGCTAAGATGTGGATCACCAACTCTACCATCGCTGACATCTCCGTTGTCTGGGCAAAAGACGAAGAAGGTGTGATCAGGGGTATGGTTGTGGAAGCCGGTTCCGAGGGCTACTCTGCACCAGAAACACACGGAAAATATTCACTTCGTGCTTCTGTAACAGGTGAACTGGTTTTTGATAACGTAAAGGTTCCAAAGGAAAACCTTTTCCCGGAAGTTAAAGGCCTGCGCGGACCACTCAGTTGCCTCAACTCGGCCCGTTACGGTATCGCATGGGGTGCCATCGGTGCAGCCATGGACTGTTATGATGCAGCCCTGAGGTATTCCCTGGAGCGTAAGCAGTTTGGAAGACCGATTGCCGGGTTTCAATTACAGCAGAAAAAAATAGCTGAAGCATTGACGGAGATCACCAAGGCACAATTGCTCATCTGGCGACTCGGCCAGCTCCGCGACCAGGGTAAAGCAACTGCCGCACAGATCTCGATGGCAAAACGCAATAATGTAAATATGGCCCTGCAGATCGCACGTGAAACAAGGCAGATCCTGGGTGCCATGGGTATTACCAACGACTTCCCCATGATGCGCCATATGATGAACCTCGAATCAGTGATCACCTATGAAGGTACACACGATATCCATCTCCTGATCACCGGCCACGCTGCAACAGGGATACCGGCCTATAAATAATTTGTGGTTCTGTTTTCTGTGTATGAAATTTGAGATCTCATTTTCGATAGTGCAAATGCGATCTCATAGACAAATCCTCAAACACAGAATTTCATATAAAAAAAACCCTCCCGGTTCTCGGGAGGGTTTTTTTGAAAATGCTAAACATTACTAATTCTGTACTTTCAGCTTGCTGATGACCTGTTCGTCACCTGCCTGTATGCGTACCAGGTACATTCCATTAGCAAGATTGGATATATTGAGCTGTTGTGAGTAGGAACCTGCGCTCTGGTATCCGTAATTGAACTCCTGCAGCTTGTTGCCAATCAGGTTGTAAATCTCAACGCTTACTGTTTCATCTCTTTCAATGGTGTAGTTGACATTTACATAACTTCTTGCAGGGTTGGGATACATACTAAGCGCACTTTCGTCTAATATGTCTACTTCTTCAACAGAAACTGCAATAGAAAGCGGGATCAGTTCGCCACCGCCTGCCAGTGATACCCAGAGCCCGAAGCCAGGGCCGTTGCTGTTGTTGGCGGGAGTCAGGAATCCTGACGCTACAACTGAAATGGCCTGTCCTTCAAGGCCAAGAGTGGCAAGAGGAGCGAGGTAAGCAGCTACAACTACTGTACCTGTTTCATCCCTTACTTCTAAGGTGTAATCATTAGTCTCCAGTTCGAGGTATTCGGCATATTCACCGTACATCAGGTCATCGATGATAGGTCCGCCAACAAAGGCAGTTTCCCAGATATCGACAGTCGGTGCATCGGTTGAACCGTGGAATACCAGAACATCGGTCATGAGATCATCGCTGGCTGTTTCGCGAGCCCCTGCATAAACATATATGTCAAAAGGCTGTACAGGATCGTAACCACTTGGGCTGACGATGCCATTAGCGACGAGCATGTATTTTTCACCTCCTTCGAGCGTATAGTTCTGTGACCACAGCGGGTCTTCAGGACCTGTACTTGTTGGAGGCTGAATGGAAATAGTAAACTCTTCGCCAGCAGGTGCATCAATAAACGGGCTTGCGGTCCTGAATGCGAAATTGTCGATCAGGAGCACATCATTCAGCCATACATCCACTTCTGCAGCGGCAAGGTCAGCTGAATTGTGAATTACCTGTACACGGGCAGTGCTGATATCTTCAGCAGGAAGCTCGAGCAGGTCACCACCCATCATGGTAGCTACCCAGAGGCCAAAGGCTTCGCCGTTGCTGTTGTTGGCAGGATTCAGGAAACCTGAGGCTACCACAGTAATGGCGTTGCCGTCGAGTCCGAGCGTACTCAGGGGTGCGGCATACTGAGCAACAACATCTGTACCGGCCTGGTTCCTGATCTGCAGAGAATAATCCGCAGTCGGAAGTTCAAGGTAGTCAGTGTATTCGCCATATGCAAGGTCATCAACGATGGTTCCGGCACCCTGTGCAACTTCAACTACATCTACTACAGGCGCATCGGTGGAACCGTGGAATACCAGAACGTCGGTATTCATCATATCCATACCTATCTGCCTGGCCTGTGGGTATACGTAGATATCGAAAGGCTGGTTTGGCTCGTAACCCTCAGGGCTAACAATACCATTGGC
>JAZBOU010000181.1:0-8849 GCA_036351275.1 Bacteroidales bacterium | reverse complement strand
TAAGAGCAGGATCATGGTGAGCACACCGATGATGATCCAGCCCCAGATTAATTGATTGAATAATACCTCTGTCATGTCGTTATGTCATTTCACATTCTACATTTTGCATTTTACATGCCATTTCATTTTATATATATCAAACCCCATACAGCTTTCGGCACTCGGAACTCGGCACTCGGAACTTATATGGCCTAACGCCGATAATAACTAGCTGTAATTTCAATGGCCTCTTCCTCCGAATATTTCGGTTTAAACCCAAAGTCTTCCTCCGCCCGTTTTGAATTGAACGTAAAATCGGTACAGGTGTAGTTCACTGCAAACCGACTCAGTCCGGGATTATATTTCTTTATGGGCCTGAGCAGAAAAGTGAAAAACTCGGATATTGCACCCAGGCTGTATGCGATCCCCCAAGGGAGCCACATGTTTCCTGGTTTTACGCTATATCCTGCTTTTTCAACGATCTGGTCGAAAAACCTGAAAAAGTTTTGTCCTTCGGCATCGGTGATCAGGTATGCCTCGCCCAGGGGCTTTTTATTTCCATTCATGATCTCCGACAGGACCTTTACATGAGCGTAAGCCATATTGCCAGCAAAGACTTGCTGTGCTTTGGCTGTTCCATTCCCCAGGCGTACATAAAATCCGGTCTTTGCCATCCCGATCAGGGCATTCATGTGGTAAGGATCGGCAGGGCCGTAAATATCTGACGGTCTGAGGATAGTAGTCTTCAATTCCTTGCCATTGGCTTCCTTTACCATTAACTCGCCCAGCACCTTACTCTGGCAATACATGTTATGAAATTTCGTCGGATAAGGCTGGCTGTCATCAATATTACGCAGTGGCTTGCCGGTATAGATCGCATCCAGGGAAGAAGTAAAAACCATATACCTGATCCCCAGCTCCTTGCATGCCTTAATTACATTTTCGGTGCCCTTTACATTCACATCATAGACATAGCTTGCCGGGTGTGTTCCCCAGTCGATCACGGCAGCAGCGTGGACTACGGCATCCACGCCTTCACAGGCTTTTTTAACGATTTCATAATCCCTGATGTCACCCTGCACGAGATCAACCGGATAGTCTCCTTTGTACGCTTTCAGGTCCAGCACCCTGACCGAATCCGCTTTAAGCGGTGCATCCTCCTGCAAAAACTCTTTTACGATGTTTGATCCGAGAAAGCCCGAGCCCCCGGTAACGAGAATTTTCGGTTTGTTCATTAAGTTATAAGGTCTAAATTTGTGAAAGTGTAAAGATAAAATAAGTTTGGGGTTGGTAATTATTTTTTACCACGAAGAACACAAAGGTTTTCACGAAGGGCACAAAGGCCTTGGCGTTCTTTGCGACTACTTTGTGTACTTTGTGTTTAAAGATATAAATATGGGAAAACACATAATTATATTTCGTGAAGTGAACGATGAATCTTATGATGATTTTCATAGCAGGATCAGAGGACTCGTTGATCAGGTAAAAAGCACTATTCCCGGCTTATATTACCTGCATTACACCATCACGCTGGAAGATCCACCCAAACGATCGGTCATCCCGTTCAGGAAAGATAAGATCGCTCTTGTTTCGGTAAAGGCTGAAAAGGGCAATTACATGGATCCCATGAAAAGCGCAGGGGGTTATGCAGGAACATTTGCCGTAACGGAAGCGCTTCCCATAGCCTACAACAGGGACTGGCCCGAAGGGAAAGCCACCCCGGGTGTTTGCCTGTTAACCCTGTTCAGGCAAAAAAGGGGCATTGGGCGCGAAACCTTTATCGACCGATGGCATAACGGGCATACCCCGCTTACACTGAAGATACACCCCATCTATCATTATAACCGTAACGAAGTAACGGTTACCACCGGTAATCCTCCCGTACATTTCGATGGCATCGTGGAAGAACATTGCCGGACAAGAAATGAGTTGTTGAATCCTTTCAAATTCTTTGCTAAATCAGGCTTTGCACCTGTAAATATGATAAAGACCTATTTTGATGTGAATTCATTCATCGATTATAAGAGTATTGAAACGTATCTGGTAAGGGAGTTCGTAGTAATGGATTAAATCGGTTGAATCAGTTAAATTAGTTGAATCAGTTAAATCAGTTCTTTGGGAATTGGTATATTTGGCTACGAGGGACGAGGTACGCGGTGCGCGGATTTTTTTAACCCCGTCCCCCGAACCGCGAACCGATAATAATATGAATATTATATTTAGCCTGATAAAAGCCCACAAATCCTTTCGTAAGGTAATGCTTAAGATCCGCGGAAAGACCGAAGACGACATACACGCAAAACGTATCGTGAGCGGGAAGGCCTGGGAGGATTTTTGTGACAGGCTAAAGCTGGCGGGTGCTGCGCTGATGTATTCGGGTGCTCCCCGTGATGCGTTCCAGCAGGCAGAAGGCGTGCGTTACCTGAGCAGGCTTACCCGTGCCGGACTGGAAGCCTTTGTTGAATACAATGATCCCGCTTTCCCGGTTTTCCGGCGCATGGTGCATGAAACCGTAAAAATGGGTGCCGACAACCCGGATAATCATTATTATAACGCACAGATCAGCGGAGAATACGAATACCGTATCACAGGCAGGCGAAATACGGTCCATTATATCGGTTTCTTTACCCAGAACGGGAATTACGGCACTACCGGTGGGCTTGCACCCTGTGGCGTACTCGAACACAATGATCTTGTGCTGGAAGAAGACGGCAGTTTTGAGATCATTCTGAGCAAGGAAAAGAGGGGCAGGAACTGGCTGAAGATTGAAGAAGAAACCGGAATGGTAATGGCGCGCATGACCTTTTTCAGGAGAGATGAAGAGCTGCCTTCGGATATCCATATTGAACGGATCGGAGCCAGCGGAAAACCTCATCCCATAACGCCCAGAAGGATAGACGAGGGACTGAACACGGCAGCACTGTTTGTTGCCGGGGCCCCGATGCTTTTTGCAAAGTGGGCCAGGGGATTTCAGAAGCACACCAACAAACTGCCGCTGTTCGATGCGGCAACTTCCAACGCCGCCGGTGGTGATGCCAACATTATTTACCATCACAGCCACTGGAAACTGGATGAAGATGAAGCACTGGTAATAGAGGTTATGCCTCCATCCTGCGACAGCTGGAACTTCCAGCTGAACAACTACTGGATGGAATCGCTGGATTATCGCTATTTCAACATTTGTATCAGCAAGGGAAATGCTGTTTACCGTGATGACGGAAGCGTTCAGGTCATCGTAGCTCATGACGACCCGGGATTGCCAAACTGGATCGAGACATGCGGGCACGGGGAAGGCACCATGTGCTGGCGATGGTACCGCCTTGAAGAAGGCGCAGAACCCGTCGAACCAAATTGTACTGTTAAAAAGCTGGAGGATATCAGGAATGAGCAACCCGCATAAGGTCGTTGTACCGCATGACTTTATCAGGATGCCCTGGTGGTTCAGGGCCATAAACGGTGGATGGAAGGCAAGCTATCCGCTGGGTACACGGATCAAGCTGGACAAAGACAGCCTCATCCGCTCCGCAAAAAGATCCACTGGTCTTGACGACCTGGGTGCAGATTTCTGGGATGAACCTTTCGACCGCATGCTCAGGTCGATGAATGAGGAGGCAAATCTCCATCCTGTTGGATATTTCATTTCGCGCGAACGCATTGTGAACCTGCTGGCCAACAGGCTCAGGGCAGAATATTTCTTTAAAAAACATCCGGACATCCTTGAGCAGGAGCTGTATCCGGTATGGTTGATCGCCGGGCTTCAGCGAACGGGGACGACCAAGCTGCAGCGCCTGCTGAATGCCGATCCCGACAACAGGGTGCTGGCCAGCTGGGAAGCGATCAATCCCGCCCCTTTCCTGAACGAGAATTCCATCCCGCACAAGCGCATCAGCAAAGCCAGGATGTCAGAAAAAGCACTTAAATACATGGCACCCGGCTTTTTTGCCATCCACCCTGTTGAGCACCTCGCCCCGGAAGAGGATATCCTGCTGCTCGATACTACTTTCCTTAGCACAACCCCGGAAGCCACCATGCACGTCCCATCTTACGCTGAATGGTTGGAAAAGACCGACCAGACGCCGGCATATGAGTATGCGGCGAAGCTTTTGAAGCTCTTGCAATGGCAACGCCCGGCAAAGCGATGGATACTCAAGTCACCCCATCACCTGGAGTTCCTCGGGCTTGCGGAAAAAGTATTCGGCAGGGTGAAATTCATCTGGCCCCACAGGGATCCCTGTATATCGATTCCTTCCTTCCTGAGCATGATGTCGCACAGCTGGGCACTGTTCAGCAGTGACGTATCCCTTGAAAAGGTTGCAAAACACTGGGTGCGCAAAAGTACCTTCATCCTGGAAAAAGGGATGGAATTCAGGAATGCTCATAACACCGGAAAGTTCCAGGATATCAAGTATGAAGACCTTGTAAGTGATTCCCTGTCGGAACTCGATAAGTTGTATGGAGGGATCGATGAACAGCTCAGGCAGCGCTTTGCAGGATCTGAAAATAACAATCCTCCACAGAAATATGGCAAACATCTGTACTCACTGGAGGATTTCGGGCTTGAGAAGAAAGACATCATTGAAAAGATCCCGGGATATCAGCAGTTTATTCAGGAATTTGAAGGATGATATCCCTGCCTGCAGGCAGGCAGGCTTTTGATTAGTGATAAATAAAGATTGGTATTTAAGAGTTATGAGTGCAGAAAGATTAGTTTTTACCACCAAGGACACACAAAGGATGCCACAAAGGCACACAAAGAAATTCCCTTCGTGTTACTTCGTGCTGTACTTCGTGGCTCCATTGTGGTTTGGAAAAACTCAAAACCTAAAACCCAAAAATAAAAACTAACTCAACACCCAACACTCAACACCTTATGACGGAATCAAAACAATCCCATTATAAGTCACCGGTAAAAGCAACGATAACCGGTATCCGCGATTTATTTAAAAAGCACGACCCGGCAGGGGAACTGAAAGAAGATGACCGGCTTGACGGCAAGCGTGTGGTGATCACCGGTTCCAGCTCCGGACTGGGATTTGCTACGGCTGTTAAGATGGCACGCCGGGGAGCGGAAGTGATCATGGCCGTACGCAGCGGGATCCCCGATAAGGGAGAAAAAGTAAAGCAGCATAGCGGATCTGGTAAAGTGGATATGATGCATGTCGACCTGTCGGATATCGACTCTATTATAACGTTTGCGGATGAGTTGAAAAAGAAATACGCTACCATTGATATCCTTGTATGCAATGCAGCCGTTGTGCCCAAAAAGAGCCGCAAAACCCCGCAGGGACTGGAGCAGATGTTCATGGTGAACTACTTTGCCAAATTCCTGCTGGTGAACCGTTTGCTTGAACTGGATATTTTCAAGAAGGATGACGGTGCTATACCCCGCATCATTTTTGTTTCCTCGGAAAGCCACCGTAACCCTAAAACATTCGACCTGGAAGGTTTTGGGGAATATCGCGATTTCAAGATCGGGAAAGTGATGGAACTCTATGGCCATTACAAATTGCTGATGACCACATTCGCTACTGAACTGTCGCGCAGGCTCAACCCCAATGGGAAAACAACCTATTCCGTATTTGCACTCTGCCCCGGTCCGGTAAACAGCAACATCGCCCGGGAGGCACCGAAAATTTTTCAGCCCCTGCTAAAGCTTACCTTCAGCCTGTTTTTCCGCTCGCCCGAAAAAGCGTGTGAGCCGGTATTATACCTGGCAATATCGAAAGATGTTGAGGGAAAAACCCTGGATTATCTCTTCCTGATGAGCCGCAAAGACATTGACCCAAAGGCATTGAATACAGAGAACGGGAAGCAATTATGGGAAGCATCTGAAAAGCTAAGGAGCAGAATTCTGATATCTGATAACTGATACAGAAGTGTCCGGAATAAATAGTATAATAAGTCTGTAATACCGGTCTTTCTATGGTTTTGTAGTCTTTATGTGTAATTAAGCTTAACATTGAAACAAACACCTATAAGCGTAATCCAAACAGTGTCTCGACAGAGTATGATATGGTTCGTCTCCGCTCACCATGACAGTCCATGTTGGAGCAAACGGGGAGGGCGCGGCGCACAATAACTAATATCATTGGAGCGCCGCGCCCTCCCTCCAAAAACAAACCTTGAGCTGTCATCGCGAGCGAAGACGAGCGACAACTATCAAGAAGTACAACTATAACAATTATATGAAACAAAATTTTTACCGGACACTAGTGTATTTGATATTTGAATTCTGATATATTGATAAGGGTATGAAAAATATGTTCATTTTGCTGATGCTCTTGATTGGGCTTCTTCAATCCTGTACCACAGATAATAAGGGCACTCATTCAGATCTGGTTTTGCCAACACCTCAGCAAGTAGATTATCAGGAGATGGAATTTATCGGTTTTATTCATTTCTCGATCAACACCTTTACCGACAAGGAATGGGGGTATGGCAACGAATCCCCATCGCTTTTCAATCCGTCCTCGCTGGATGCACGCCAGTGGGCCCGGGTTGCAAAGGAGGCGGGAATGAAACAGTTGATCCTGACTGCCAAACACCACGACGGGTTTTGCCTTTGGCCTTCAGCCTATACCGATCACTCGGTAAAGAACAGCCCATGGCGCGGCGGAGAGGGAGACCTGGTAAAAGAATTCACGGATGCATGCCGGGAGTACGGGCTGAAATGTGGCCTCTACCTTTCACCCTGGGACAGGAACCGCCGCGATTACGGAAAGTCTGAATACATTGATTACTACAGGAAACAGCTTACCGAACTGTTGACAAATTACGGCGAGATATCTGAGATATGGTTTGATGGCGCCAATGGCGGTGACGGCTTTTACGGTGGTGCGAATGAAATTCGCCATATCGACAGGGAAGCGTATTATGACTGGGACAGTACATTCAGGCTGGTGTACAGCCTGCAACCCGACATCATCATCTTTTCCGATGCCGGCCCGGGATGCAGGTGGATCGGCAATGAGCGGGGCATAGCGGGAGAAACCTGCTGGAGTACGATCACGGCCGACTCCCTGACCATTGGCGCATCCAAACAGGCTTATCTGAACACCGGGGATCCGCATGGCACAGACTGGATCCCGGGCGAATGCGATGTTTCGATACGGCCCGGGTGGTTTTACCATGAATCGCAGGACAGCCTGGTGAAAAGCCTGGATGAGCTCATCGAAATCTATTACGGTTCTGTTGGAAGGAACGGGGTATTGTTACTGAACATCCCACCTGACCAGCGGGGGCTGATACATGAAGCAGATGTTGAACGCCTCCAGGAATTCTCGGAATTTATCCGTGAAACATTTGATGAGAACCTGGCTTCGGGTATTGAAGTCTCCGATGTAGTAAAATTACCCGACACTGTAGATTTCAACCTGATCATGCTTGGGGAAGATATTGCCCGCGGACAACGGGTACATTCCTTTGCCGTTGAAAGCTTTCAACATGGAGAATGGAACCCCCTGGCTTCAGGGACTACCATCGGGTACAAAAGAATACTTGAGGTGCCATCAACGGTCACCTCCATGCTCCGCTTCACCTTCGAAAGTGAGAAAGGAACGCCAATGATCACTACCTTTGGCTTATATAATGATGCCCGGAAAGCAGGACTGTAAATGCAAGTAAACATGGATTTGACAAAACAAAATCAGGCCCTCCAGAATGTTGTACATGAGGTAGGCGAAGTTGCCGGGTACCTCTGGCAACGCGGATGGGCCGAACGGAATGCCGGGAACATTTCCGTCAACATCAGCACCCTGATCATGAATGCACCGGAAGACCCGCGTGCCTTATCCCATCATAAACTCGACAAACCATATCCCGGGCTCAAAAACCTGTGCTTTCTCGTAAGCGGAGCCGAAAAACGCATGCGTGACCTGGCCCGGTCTCCCCTTGAAAATATGCTGATTATAATGATGGACAGGGAAGGCAAAGGTTATTATCTCATCAATACTGATGAAGCTGTTGCTCAGGAATTCAGGCCCACATCAGAATTGCCTGCCCACCTGGGTATTCATAATATGATCGCAGAGCGGGGAAGCACAGAAAAAGTAGTGATGCATACGCATGCAAATGAACTCATCGCACTAACCCAGATCAGCGAATTTTGCAAGCAGGAAAAGTTGAACAATGTGTTGATGAATATGCACCCGGAGACAAGCTTTTATATCCCTGCAGGCGTTGGATTCGTGCCTTACACAACACCCGGAAGCGAAGCTATAGCAATAGAAACGATAAACGTGCTGCAACATCATGCTATCGCCATCTGGGAAAAGCACGGTGTATTTGCCATAGGTGAAAGAGTGCTGGAAACCTTCGACCTTATCGACATCCTGGCCAAATCTGCAAGGATTTACTTCATGGTAAAAAGCAGTGGACGGGAACCGGAAGGATTGCCAGGCAATTCGTAGCAAATCTCAAATCGACAATACAGAATAAAAAATGCCCGCAGCGTTGCTGCGGGCCTGAGCCTCTCATCGGACTCGAACCGACGACCTGCTCATTACGAGTGAGCTGCTCTACCAGCTGAGCTAAAGAGGCATTTTCATAATACGTTGCAAAGATACTATTAATCTGAATCAGGTCTGTGTTTCAATTTGCAGATTTATGTTCAGCCTGAGCCGAAATTCAACAGGTATAAAAGACTACGCAAAATTAGTTGATCAGGCGAAAAAGAATGCGCTGATCATCCTCTTTAAAAAGCTTGAGGATATTCTCATCATAGGCCCCAAGGAATTTTTCTTTCATCTCCGGTCTGTCAAAAACAATCTCGTAGTAGGTAATCCGTTTACCGTCCATGGTGGTTTTCGCCAGGTAAACCTGGTATCCCTCCATGTCTTTAAGATCATCGGAAAGATGCTGGGCTTTATTCT
>JAZBOU010000180.1:0-39649 GCA_036351275.1 Bacteroidales bacterium | reverse complement strand
TGGGTAAGCAAAAGGCCGTTTACGAAGATGAGTTTATCCGCCATATACGCTTTCAGAAGCCTGCACTGATCGCTATCGACGGGAAAAAGAACAGGGGAGTGGTGTTTAAACCGTAAAAGGTGTTAAGTGTTAGGTGTTGGGTTGATTTTGGATTTTGGATGTTGGATGATGCATTACTTCTTCAGTCCATTGCCCTCCGAAGCCTTGGGCGGAGGAGTGATCTATCACCATCGAAAATATAATTTCTACAATGGGTTCTACAGTTTAATTTTGATATAAATCGGTTATAAAAATCTTTGTGATTCCTTTGTGACATACTTTGCGTTCTTTGTGGTAAATAATACCGGAATTTTTTCGTTATAGTTATAATTCAATTCATCACGATATGAAAAAAGCAATTTTTCTCATCCTAATCTCAGGTATTGTTTTCTCTCTTAGTTGTTGTACTCAGAAAGAGGCAGAAGATAATCGAACCCTCATCACCAAAAAGATACAGTACGATGTTCCGATCATGAATCCGGATGCATCGCACGACTGGTGGATTCGGAATATTGAAGGTTCCGACAGGGAAGCATTGATTGATAATATCTTCGATCGTGTACTCTCCGGCGATATCCGGGTATATGATTATTTTAATGAGCCCCTAAGTGTGAAGGATGTTGAACGTATGATGAGTGATACCACGAATGCAGTATTACAACGCCCCTATCCGCCGTATGCAGAATATGACACCACCATCATCTACACAATTGACCGTTCTGACATTACCCTGCTCCGTTTCCTGGAAGAATGGAAATATGATGAGCAATCGCTGCAGATCGATAAGAAAGTATACGCCATCAGCCCGGTGATCGAGATGAAAGTGAACGGCATGATGGTGACGAGGCCGCTTTTCTGGATCTACATGGATGAGGGCTTCCTGAAGAAGTAAGCTCTAAGCATAATAGACCCCGGAGGTTACTAAGCATTGATTTCCAGCTCACTGCAAACACTTATCAATAACTCATTACTCAACACCCAACCCTCAACACTTTATTGCTATTTTTGCACCCCATGTCAATCAAACCTGAGTACCATACCCTTAGTAACGGCATTCGCCTGATGCATATGCGAACACTTAGCCCGGTGGCACACCTGGGCGTGTTCATCAATACCGGTACACGTGATGAACCTGATGATCTTGCCGGCCTGGCTCATTTCATCGAGCATATGATTTTCAAGGGTACCAGAAAGCGCAAGGCATACCATATCCTCAACAGGCTCGAGAGCGTAGGCGGTGAACTCAATGCCTTCACGACCCGGGAATATACCTGTATCTACAGCTCCTTCCTGAATACCTGGTATCCACGTACCACGGAACTGCTGTCCGATATCACATTCAATTCAACCTTCCCCGCCGGGGAAATGAGAAAGGAAAGAGATGTTATTATAGAAGAGATCAATTCCTATAAAGACACACCTTCCGACCTGGTCTACGACGACTTTGAGGCTGAGCTCTTCCGCGGGCATCCCCTGGGAAGAGCCATACTGGGTACGCCCGAAAGTGTAAAAGCAGTGAAGAGAACTGATATCCTTGATTTCTTCAAGGGTAAATATTGTACCGACAGGATGGTGGTCTGTTCGGTCGGAAACATCAGCTTTAGCAGGCTGGTGAAGATCATCGAACGCTATTTCCTGGCGGGATGCAGACGGTCAGACAACCATGTGCGCAAAGCACCGGGCCCCATGAAGCAGTTCAATACCATTGTCGAAAAGAATACCTACCAGAGCCATACCATTATCGGGAACCGGGCCTATGCCAGGGAACATAAAAGCCGCTATGCTTTCGGCCTGCTTAATAATATATTGGGTGGTCCAGGTATGAACTCAAGGTTGAACATGATGGTGCGCGAAAAACATGGTTATGCCTATACCATCGACTCATTCTATTTCCCCTTTACCGATACTGGCATCTGGGGCATATATCTGGGGACACATAACGGCACTTCCCGCAAAGCCATAGAATTGGTGATGAAGGAACTAAAGAAACTGCGTGAGGTAAAGCTGGGTACGCTGCAGCTTTCAACGGCACGAAAACAGTACAAAGGACAGATCGCTATCGCTTTCGACAGCAACGTGCACGTGATGTTGAGTGCCGGAAGAAGCTGCCTGCATGATCAGTGCCTTATGAGCCTGGCCGACATGTATAGCAGGATAGATAATATTGGCGCTGCAGACCTGCAAGATGTAGCAAACGAGATATTTAATCCGAACGAGATCAGTTCAATAACATACCTTGGATCATGAGTTTCCTGCCAGAAGAGTTCAACGAATACATTGAGGGGCTTCTTCCCCCGGAGGCTGAGACCCTGCATAAACTCGACCGGGAAACCAACCTGAATGTTCCGTACCCCAATATGCTTACGGGACATGTACAGGGAAGGTTCCTGGCCTTCATGAGCCGGTTGCTCCGGCCAAAGAGGATACTGGAGATCGGGACCTATACGGGTTATTCGGCAATTTGCCTGGCTGAAGGCCTTGCCGAAAAAGGGGAGCTTATAACCATCGACAAAAACCCGGAAGTGGCCGGGATTGCAGTGCGGTATTTCGAACAGGCCGGGCTTGGGAACGTGATCACCCGTATCGAAGGCGATGCATTGGAAATCATTCCATCACTGGAAGGCACTTTCGACCTGGTCTTCCTCGATGCCGATAAGGAAAATTACCCGGAATACCTCGATATCGTACTGGAGAAACTTTCACCCGGAGGGTTGATAATGATCGATAATACGCTATGGGGAGGGAAAGTGCTACGTCCTGCACACTCCGGTGACCGGGAAACGGAAGGGATTCAGAAATTAAACAAAATGTTGAGCGAGGATCCCAAACTCGAAAGCTTCCTTCTTCCTCTGAGAGATGGGATTACCCTAGTACGCCCTATATAAAAGCAGAGCGATCTCCGAAACTTCTTCTATCTACTTCGAATATCAAATATCAAATATCGAGTATCAGATATAATTTAATTTGTCTTAAACCGGTACTTCACCCCACTCAGCTCTTCATTTGCCTTAACGATCTTCTTCTTGAGGTTTTCCTTATATGCAGTAGTTTTTTGGAGCATGGCCTCATCGCCGCTGGCGATGATCTGTGCTGCGAGTATACCTGCATTCAGGGCTCCGTTAATGGCTACAGTGGCGACCGGGATCCCCGGAGGCATCTGGACAATGGCAAGCAGGGAATCCAATCCGTCGAGGCTGGCTTTTATGGGTACACCGATGACGGGGATGGGGGTCATCGCCGCAATAACACCCGGCAGGTGAGCGGCCATTCCGGCTCCGGCTATGATCACCTTAATGCCGTTGGCAACTGCGTTCTTTGCGAACTTTTCAACCTCATCCGGGGTGCGATGGGCCGAAAGCGCATTCATTTCAAAAGGAATTTCCATTTCCTCAAAAAAAGCAGCAGCTTTCTCCATGACAGGAAGGTCGGAAGTGCTGCCCATGATGATGCTTACAAGTGGTTTCATGACTATATGCTTGATTAGCTATTATCTGATTTATTTCTAGGGCTTTAGGCTTTTGGCGTTTGGCTTTCGGCTATTAGGTGAATGTATTATTTTGACTTATTTCAATGATGTTTTTACCCAGTGCCCAATGCCCAATGCCTAACGCCCGGCATTGCAAAAATATCCATTATATTTGTATTAGCTAGCAAACCCACTAAGAATTCCCTTATGGAGAAAGTTAAAGTCAGGGATAAGGAATTTTCGCTCTTCCTCACCTCTGAAGACATCGACAAGGCTGTTGACCAGGTAGCAGAAATGATCAATATCGATATGCAGGGCAAGAACCCCTTATTCATTTGCGTGCTCAACGGGGCTTTCATCTTTGCATCCGACCTGCTGAAAAAAGTAGAGGTTGAATGTGAGATCACATTTGTTAAACTGTCTTCATACGTGGGCACTAAAACTTCAAATACGGTCCGGGAACTTATTGGCCTCGACCAGTCCCTGGAAGGACGAACGGTGATCATCATTGAAGATATCATCGATACGGGATTAACCATGGGCTATACCCGTAATAAGCTGCGCGATCTGGGGGCGACCGATGTAAGGATCGCAACACTCCTGTTCAAACCGGAAGCGTTTAAAAAGAATTATGCTATCGACTACGTTGGTATCGTGATACCGAACGAGTTTATAGTGGGTTACGGACTGGATTACGATGAACAGGGCCGTAACCTGCCGGATATTTATAAGATCATAGAAGACTGATATGGGGAATTCCAACTTCGTGGATTATGTGAAGATCAATTGCCGTTCGGGAAAGGGTGGGGCCGGCTCTGCACACCTGAGGAGGGAAAAGTATGTTCCCAAAGGTGGTCCTGATGGCGGCGATGGTGGCCGGGGGGGGCATGTGATCCTGGAGGGAAATGCCCAGATGTGGACTTTACTGCACCTGAAGTACACCAGGCATATTAAAGCGGAACATGGTGAAGCAGGTGGGAGACAGACAAGCACAGGGGCCAGCGGCAGGGATGAGATCATCGAAGTGCCCCTGGGTACAGTCGCACGCGAATCGGAAAGCGGGGAGATGATCTGCGAGATCACAGAGGATGGCGAAAGGCATATCATACTAGAAGGAGGCAGGGGCGGCCTGGGAAACGTGCATTTCAAGTCGGCCACCAACCAGACACCTCGCTATTCACAACCGGGTGAAGCGGGAAAAGAAGCATGGGTGACGCTGGAACTGAAGCTCCTGGCCGATGTCGGACTCGTTGGATTCCCCAACGCCGGGAAATCTACACTGCTTTCTGTCGTATCGGCAGCAAAACCGGAGATCGCCGATTATCCTTTTACAACACTCAGGCCCAACCTCGGGATTGTCTCATACCGCGATCATCGCTCTTTTGTCATGGCAGATATTCCGGGTATTATCGAAGGTGCACATGAAGGAAAGGGTCTGGGACTGCGCTTTCTAAGGCATATTGAAAGGAACTCATTGCTGCTTTTCATGGTGCCGTGCGATGCCGACGATATTGCCGGTGAATACCGTATCCTGCTAAATGAACTTCAGCAATATAACCCTGAACTGCTTGATAAGCAAAGGTTACTGGCGGTGACCAAATCGGATATGATCGATGATGAGCTCAAAAACGAGATCAAAGCCACCCTGCCAGAGATTCCCTATGTGTTTATCAGCTCGGTGGCACAAAAAGGTCTTTCACAACTCAAAGACATGATATGGGAGAAATTAAATGAATAGCATCCTGAATACACTGAATAATTGGGATACTGAACTATTCCTTGCCATAAACGATGCACACAGCAGTTTCTGGGATGTGGTCATGTGGTGGGCCAGCGATAAATATATCTGGATCCCCCTCTACCTGCTTTTCCTCTACCTGTTGTGGCGCGATTACAGAAAGAAAATATGGGTGGTCATGCTATTTTCCGCTTTTCTGATCTTCCTTAGTGACCAGATCTCAGTACACCTCTTCAAGGATGTTTTTCAGCGCTTCCGGCCCTGCCATGAACCGGCGCTGGAAGGAATGGTACATATCGTAAACGGCAAGTGTGGCGGCTCATTCGGGTTTTATTCATCCCATGCATCAAATGTATTCGCCATTGCCGTTTTCGTGATCTCCTTGTATAAACGCCACTGCCCCTCCCTGTACCTTGGCACACTTGCCTGGGTTGGCCTGGTCATCTACAGCAGAGTATATCTTGGCGTTCACTATCCGGGAGATGTGCTTGCCGGGGCAATGGCCGGTTCAATCCTTGGTTGGGCAACTGCAAGGTTCGCTAAGAATACTATTAAAAGGCCTGCTATTAGGATGTGATAAATTCGAAGCACGAAATCCCAAAATTCGAAACAATATTGAATTCTTCAAATTGAAAATCCAAAACTTTCTTAATGAGTTTTGTGTGACATTTTAATAATTATGGTATTAATAGTTGAGGAAACTATTAAATCAATATTATGAAATATGATTTGGAGGAGAGGTCCTACAAATTTGCTGCGGATGTACGCGAGTTTGTCGGAAAGCTAGGGAATTCGATTTCAGTTGTTGAGGACGGCAAACAAGTTATCAGGTCATCGGGATCTGTAGCTGCAAATTACATAGAGGCAAATGATGCTCTTAGCAAGAAAGATTTCCTGTACAGGATTAAAATTTGCCGTAAGGAATCGAAAGAGTCTGTACTATTTCTAAGACTGCTTGATGTTTCAAGCAATGAGATTTATACCAATAAGCAAGAGGAATTGATTAAAGAAGCCACAGAATTAATGAAAATATTTGGAACTATTCTTCACAAATCCAAATAGGTAAACTTGTTTAAATATTTGAATTTTGGGATTTGAACTTTTTTCGAATTTTGGGATTTCGAATTTAATACGAAGTATTTCAGGATCCGTTCTGTGTTTTCTCCAGGGTTTCAATACGGGCTGCCATCTTATCCATCTCCCTTTTGTCCTTTTCTCCAAGTTCTTTGAATTGTTTAACGGCCTCCTTGAAATTTTCATTTTCCTGCGTGATGCCTGCTATCCGATCTTTCAGTTCCTTTATTTCTTTGTTTGCATCGCTAAGGGATTTCTGTGCCTGGGCGGTTTCTCTCCTGGAAAGCTCAATCTCACTCTCGAGATGGTTGATGTTTTTAATGTATGAACTGATGTTATCGCGAATGGTTTCTATCTCTTTTATTGTTGTCATATCGGTATATTTTCATATTTATTTAAGGATGATAAGCTCATTACCCGCCATGATAAAGTCGGGATCCTCAATACAATTGTCGGCAGCCAGTTTCATGTAAAAACTGCCATCACCCCAGTACTTCTCTGCAATCTTGATAAGATATTCCCCTTTCTGAATGGTGTGTTTTTGGTACTGGTTTTGCTTTGCCAGTTGCAATTCTTTCTCCAATGCCCCGTTCTCTTCAAGCAAGTTGTTGTAATTTGCTGTCAATTGCTCATGTTCTGATTTAAGTGCCTGCATTTCAGATTGCTCAGCAGCTATTTCCTGTTTGTTTTTGTCAGGGCCGAAAAGGCAGAGAACAATGAATATTGCAATACTGGCGATAAAAGCAATGACAAAAAGAAGGATGAATAATTGTGTTTTTCTCTTTTGCCTGTTATAGGATGATTCCAGTGAATCCAGTGCGCGGTATGCTGAAAGATCGGCATGACACGACGGACATTTTTGGGCATTTTTCTCAATGCCTTTATAATCACAGATCGGACAATTCATAGTATTGGTTTAAGGGTTAAAGTGTTGCTTATTGGATAACATATAAAAATACGATATTTGATTGCGAAAATCAAGTTTGTTTTATTGTAATCTTTAGCTTCTTATGCACTAATTTCTATCTTTGCCAGGATGGAAGCCCGCCATAAACACATAATTCGCGCATCGTGGGTGAGCATTACGGGAAATGCGCTCTTAGCGGTTTTAAAGATTACCGTAGGGATGATTGCCGGCAGTATGGCAGTTGTGGCTGACGGTATTGATTCCGCGGGAGACATACTGACATCTGTGATCACCTTGATCACCGCGCATATCATGAGCCGCCCGCCCGATATCCGCTACCCTTATGGATATGAACGGGCTGACTCCATCGCCTCAAAAGCACTTTCATTTGTGATCTTCTTCGCCGGTGCCCAGCTTGCTATCTCTGCGGTAACGAAATTGATCGAAGGTGGTCCGGAAAACATCCCCTCCCTATTTGCCATCTGGGTCATCATCCTCTCCCTGGCCGGGAAAGTGCTGCTGGCCATTTACCAGTTCCGTGTTGGAAAGAAAACCGGCTCAACCATGCTTGTTGCAAATGCCCGTAACATGCAAAGCGATGTGATGATCTCCCTGGCTGTGCTTACCGGGCTGGTGTTTACTGTTGTTCTCGATATGCCGGTACTCGACTCCATCACTGCCCTTGCCGTATCGTTCTGGATCATGGCAACGGCGATAAGGATCTTCTTTCAGTCGAACCGTGACCTGATGGACGGTATGGATGACCCGGAATTGTATAAAAAACTTTTTGAGATCATAAATAATGTTGACGGAGCCTATAATCCCCATGGCGCACGCATCCGAAAATCAGGCAATAAATATGTCATTGAAACCCATATTGAAGTTGACGGCAATCTGACCGTTACCGAAGCGCATAAGATTGCCCACCAGGTTGAAAGGAAGATCGTTAATGGCATTGACGATGTTTATGATGTCATTGTCCATATCGAACCTTATGGTAATGATGAGGAGGATGAAAAATTCGGTATATCTGCAAAAGATATCTAGTTAAATCGGTTAAATTGGTTGAATTGGTTAAATCGGTTGAATCAGTTGAATCAGTTGAACCGCTTACATCAGTCCATAAGACAAATGGAACCTTTAGAATCGAGAATGTCAAATGGACAATGAATATCCCTGTCCCCACCATGTTAATAAGTGAATGAATAATTATAAAGCATATGGCTATGCTGCTTTGGAATAATACATAATTTTGCCTTGAATTTACAATGTGTAAAACCCTAAACCTGGTCTGTCATGATCCTTTTTTACCAGATTTCGCCCAAATCGTTTTACGCACTGCAGGTGAAAGAACCCCTTTCATCGAATGACCGGGAAAAGTTGCAATGGCTCTTTGGTGACTGTGAGCCGGTTCCCGGGAAAACACTTGACGGGACATTCATTGGTCCCCGCAAAGAGATGATCACACCCTGGAGTACCAATGCGGTGGAGATCACACGCAATATGGGCATCCATGGGATAGAAAGGATCGAAGTTTACATTCTTTCAGATGATCCCGATGCAACATACGACCCCATGCTGCAATCGCGTTACAGCAATCTCGACCAGGATTTGTTTACTATCGACAGAAAACCTGAACCGGTCACTTTCATTCATAATATCCGGGCCTACAACGAGGGCGAGGGGCTGGCATTGAGCGAGGATGAAATAGATTACCTTGATAAAGTCAGTGAAAAGATCGGACGTAAGCTAACCGACAGTGAAGTGTATGGTTTTGCACAGGTGAACTCCGAGCACTGCAGGCATAAGATCTTTAATGGAACGTTCATCATTGATGGCAAGGAGATGAAGCAATCACTTTTTGCCCTCATAAAGAAAACATCAAAGGTTAATCCCAATAAACTGGTCTCGGCATACAAAGATAATGTTGCTTTCGTGCTGGGTCCTGTTGCTGAACAATTTGCCCCGGCATCACATAACAAGGCAGATTATTTCCAGGTTAACGACATTGAAACGGTCCTTTCGCTGAAGGCTGAAACCCATAATTTCCCGACGACTGTTGAACCCTTTAACGGGGCATCCACCGGCACAGGTGGAGAGATCCGCGACAGGATGGCCGGAGGAAAAGCAAGCATTCCGCTCATTGGGACGGCCGTTTACATGACTTCCTATCCCCGTCTTGAAGCAAACCGAAGCTGGGAATCATTCACGCAGGCACGTCCATGGTTGTACCAGACTCCTGCCGAGATACTCATCAAGGCTTCAAATGGCGCCAGCGATTTCGGCAACAAATTCGGACAACCGCTGATATGCGGAAGCTTGCTTACGTTTGAGCATGAAAATGAAAAAGCATTTGGCTATGACAAAGTGATCATGCTGGCAGGTGGTGTTGGATTCGCGAAGAAAGACGACAGCGAAAAAGACGTCCCTGAAGCCGGTGATATCATTGTGGTGCTCGGAGGTGATAATTACCGCATTGGCATGGGAGGAGGTGCCGTTTCATCCGTTGATACCGGGGAATATGAGAATGCCATTGAACTGAATGCCGTACAACGCGCTAACCCTGAGATGCAGAAACGCGTGGCCAATGTGATCCGGGCCATGTCAGAAATGGATGAGAACCCAATAATCTCCATACATGACCATGGTGCAGGAGGACACCTTAATTCCTTGTCGGAACTGGTTGAAACTTCTGGCGGTGTCATAAAACTGGATAAATTGCCGATCGGCGACCCGACCCTGTCAGCCAAGGAGATCATCGGGAATGAATCGCAGGAACGAATGGGACTGGTCATCAAAAAGAAAGATGTTGAACTCCTGGAGGAGATCTCCGACAGGGAACGTGCTCCCATGTATAAAGTAGGAAAGGTTACCGGCGATATGCGGTTCGTTTTCGAGGAGGAGAATAAGAACCCGGTCGACCTCGACCTGGAATACCTGTTCGGGAAACCTCCTAAAACCACCATTTCAGACCAGACAAGATCACATGCTTTCCCGCCTCCTGGGTACGATGCAGTAAAATTTGAGGATTACCTCCATGACCTGTTGCAAATAGAGGCCGTAGCATGTAAGGACTGGCTTACCAATAAAGTCGACCGCTCGGTAACGGGCCGGGTTGCCAAGCAACAATGCACCGGTCCCATACAGCTGCCCCTGAACGATGTGGCTGTGGCAGCGCTTGATTACAGGGGAACAAAGGGGATTGCAACCGCCATTGGTCATGCGCCTGTTGCCGGCCTGATCTCTGCTGAAAACGGTTCCGTCCTGGCAATTGCCGAATCGCTGACGAACCTGGTATGGGCTCCGATAAAGGATGGCCTGAAAGGTGTCTCACTCAGTGCGAACTGGATGTGGCCAGCCAGGAATGAAGGCGAAGACAGCAGGCTGTACAGGGCCGTGAAGGCGTTAAGCGATTTTGCCATAAAACTTGGGATAAACATCCCCACCGGGAAGGATTCCCTTTCCATGACACAGAAGTACCCGGATGGTAAAAAAGTGTTTGCGCCGGGTACGGTGATCATCTCGGCCATGGGCGAATGCAGTGATCTTAAAAAGACCATCAGTCCTTTCCTGGCACTGCAATACGATGCCACCATAATATATATCGATTTCTCAAAAGACGAGTATTGCCTTGGCGGAAGCTCTTTTGCGCAATTGATCAACAAGCTGGGAAACAAAACACCCACCGTTAAAGACAGTGCATATTTCATAAAGGCCTTCAATGCTGTGCAGCAGTGCATCAATGAAAAGCTCATACTGGCCGGGCACGATATCTCGGCAGGGGGCATGATCACCACCTTGCTGGAAATGGCATTCCCGGTGAATGACATGGGCATGGATCTAGACTTTAACGGCATAGGGGAGGACGACCTCATCAAGCTGATGTTCAGCGAAAACCCGGGAGTCGTAATTCAGGTCAAAGATAAAGAAGCCGTTAGTGAAATACTGGAAAAGGAAGGCATTGCATACCATGTTCTCGGCAAAACCATAAAGGAACTGAAACTTCTTATTGCACATGGCAGTGATAAATATGCATTGAACGTCAACGATTTCAGAAAATCATGGTATAAAACTTCTTATCTCTTCGATGAGTTGCAGACAGCGGAAGGTCAGGCCAGGCTGAGATTCGATAATTACTTCAAGCAGGATCTCAGGTTTAGCTTTACAAAAGCTTTCGATGGCACCCTCGCCCAATACGGGCTTGATCCCGGCAGGAAGAATAAAACAGGTGTCAAGGCAGCGATCATCAGGGAAAAGGGGGTGAATGGCGACAGGGAAATGGCGTATTCCATGCACCTGGCGGGTTTTGATGTGAAAGATGTGCATATGACCGACCTCATTTCGGGAGAGGAAACACTTGAAGACGTTAATTTCATCGTCTTTGTCGGGGGGTTTTCAAATTCCGATGTACTGGGATCGGCCAAAGGCTGGGCAGGAGCGTTTCTTTTCAATTCCAGGGCTAAAGAAGCACTGGATATGTTTTATTCGAGGAACGATACCCTCAGCCTGGGAATATGCAATGGCTGCCAGCTGATGGTGGAACTGGGGTTGATCTACCCTGAACATCCGGAGATGCCCAGTATGCGCCTGAATAAGTCGGCCAAGTTCGAATCGGCTTTCCTTAACGTGAATATCGAGGATAATGACTCCGTTATGCTGGGGAGCCTGTCGGGATCAAGACTAGGAGTGTGGGTGGCGCATGCCGAAGGAAGATTCTGTTTCCCTTACTATCACGACAAGTACCTTATCCCTGCCAGGTATACCTATGAAGCTTATCCGGGTAACCCGAACGGCTCAGATTTCAACTCAGCCGCTATATGCTCCAACGATGGCAGGCACCTGGCCATGATGCCGCATCTCGAAAGGGCAATATTCCCCTGGCAATGGGCATATTATCCTGAAGACAGGAACAATGACGAAGTTTCGCCATGGATTGAAGCCTTCGTCAATGCAAGGAAGTGGATCGAAAGCAAATAGTACAGCATAATTTAACTGATTTTTTTTTATTATTGCAGGCCGTTTTATGTTGAACAAAGTATACTGGCATGGAAGTAAGCAGGATCTTTGATCTGTTACCCCACTACAAAGCTACCTTTGATCCGAAAGATGATGTTCTGGCCGGCAAGGAAAAAGGAGAATGGGTCAAATACAACATCGATCAGTATATTGAAACCGTTAACCATATTTCTTACGGTTTACTGAAACTTGGTGTAAAACCCGGCGATAATATCGCCACTATTTCACCCAACCGTCCGGAATGGAATTTCCTGGATATGGCCATTGCCGGCATCGGTGCAATACATGTGCCCATTTACCCTACTATCAGCGAAGCGGATTACAAGTATATTCTCAAGCATGCCGGGGTGAAATTCGTCTTTGTTTCAGGAGAGGAACTGCTGCGAAAGATCAGGCACATTCTCCCCGAGGTAAAAAGCCTTGAAGGAGTGTATACGTTTAAGCATATCGATGATGTTAAACACCTGCAGGAACTGATCGAACTGGGTAAAGCCAATCCTGATCCCGAAGAAGTAAAAAAAAGGCAGGATGCCGTCGATCCGCACGATGTGGCCACGATCATCTACACTTCCGGCACTACCGGTACGCCCAAAGGGGTGATGTTGTCGCACGACAACATGCTTAGCAACTCAAAGGATGTGTTGGATATCTTTCCCCTCGACCAGCATTGCAGGGGCCTCAGCTACCTGCCCATGTGCCATGTTTATGAGCGGACTAATATCTATACGTATCATTTGCTGGGCGTGTCGATCTATTATGCCGAGAATATGGGGACCATCGGTGACAATATCAGGGAAGTAAGTCCGCAGATACTCACTACAGTGCCCCGTTTGCTCGAGAAGGTCTATGACAAGATCATGACCAAGGGCAGCAAGCTGAAAGGCATTAAGAAAGTCCTGTTTTTCTGGGCCGTAAGGCTGGGACTGAAATACAGGGAAAATGGGAACGGTCCCATTTACAGGCTGCAACTGGCTTTAGCCAATAAGATCATTTTTAATAAATGGCGCGAAGCTCTCGGAGGGAAGATGAGGGTAGTGGTTTCGGGGGGTGCCGCTCTGCAGCCAAGACTGGCCAAAGTGTTTACTGCTGCAAAAATACCCGTCCTGGAAGGTTACGGGCTCACGGAAACTTCCCCGGTGATCGCTGTGAACACATTTGAAAAAGGCGGGCTGGCATTTGGAACAGTTGGTAAACCGCTCAAGCATGTGGAAGTTAAGATAGGTGGAGACGGGGAGATCATGGCCAGGGGCCCCGGCGTGATGAAAGGATATTTCAAGGAGCCGGAGATGACAGCGGAGGTGATCAATACGGATGGGTGGTTCCATACCGGCGACATCGGAAAACTTGAACCCGGGGGGCATCTTCGCATCACCGGCAGGAAAAAGGAGATCTTTAAAACCTCACTGGGCAAATACATCAGCCCCGCCCAGATTGAGAATAAATTCACCGAATCGCCTTTTATTGATGCCATCATCGTTGTGGGTGAGCACCAGAAGTATGCTGCTGCGCTTATTGTACCCGACTTCGAGCATCTGAGGATGTGGTGCCATAACCATGGGATCAAGTATACCACCAAAGATGAGATGGTGAAGGAAAAAATGATCAGGGACCGATTCAAAAAAGAGGTGGATCACTTCAATTCCTTCTTTGGTGCCACGGAAAAGATCATGCGTTTTGAGATCCTCGACACCGAATGGTCAGTCGAGAACGGTGAACTCACGGCAAGCCTCAAACTGAGAAGGAACTTCATTCTGGAAAAATACAAGGAGGCGATAGCATCCTTATTCTAATGCATCATTTTTAATATCATTTCCCTTAGCAATTCACCTTCACCTGTAGTAGAGTTGTTCACTCCTTTGAATTTCATGTCATATTCCCGCAGTAAACTGATGCTCTGGAAAATCCTGTCGGGGGTGAAACGCCTGGCCGCCGTCCGGTAATCTTTTACAAAGAAATGGTGCACACCGATCTCAGCGCCGACCGCCTGGTTGTTCGACTTGTTTTTCAGGGAATGAAAGATCAGCAGTTTGGCGAAGAACTGGTACAGCAGGGTAAGGGTGATCACAAAGGGGTATGTTTTGGGGTTGGCACCAAAGTGCCTGCATATGAGATTCACCTTGTACATATCGCCTTCACCCATGGCATTCTGCAGTTCAAATATGTTGAATTCCTTGCTGATGCCGATGTTCTCCTCGATGATGTTCTCATCAATGACCTGGCCCGGTTTGAGGTTAAGTACAAGTTTGCCAAGTTCATTCTGTATCTTGCTGAGGTCGTTGCCCAGGCTGGCAGTTAGCAGGCGAGCCCCTCCCGGACTGATGGCGAAGCCGTCTGCCTTCAACTGTTCATTGATCCAGGCCGGGATTTTGCTATCGTATAAACGGTCCGATCTAAAGTTCACACCGCTTTTATCTGCCCGTTTGGCCAGTGCCTTGCGGTTATCGTATGCCTTATGTTTATGGCAGAGAACCAGTATCGTCGATTCGACCGGTTTTTCAAAATAATCGGCGAGCTCGTCAATGTTTTGCAGCACCTGTGCTTCCTTAACGATCACCACCAGGTAATTGGCCATCATGGGGTAGCGCCTCGCCGTATCGATTATAGTCTGCTCGTCGGTGTCTTTACCGTACAAAACGATCTGGTTGAATTCCCTGTCGGCTTCATTCAAAACATTCTCGGCAATGTAGTCGCAGATCACATCAATGAAATACTCTTCCTCACCATGCAGGAAATACACGGGCCTGTATATCTTGTTGTTCAGGTCGCCCAGGATCTCTGCAAATTTCATATGCCGTCGAGGTCTTCGTTGTAATCGAAATAGAGGTGCTTAACCGTAAGGCCTTTGTTCTTGAGCATTTTGAGCGAGTTGACGCCGATCTTCAGGTGATCCTCAAGGAATTTTTCGGTTACCACGTCGTCGATCTTGTCGGTTTTAATGCCGCTTGAGATCATGGGCTGGTCGGATACCAGCAGGAGTGCCCCGGAGGGGATCTCGTTCTTGAACCCTACGATAAAAATGGTTGCCGTTTCCATGTCGATGGCCATGCTGCGCGTACGGCGCAGGTGTTTCTTGAAGTTCTGGTCGTATTCCCAAACCCTGCGGTTGGTGGTATATACCGTGCCGGTCCAGTAGTCGCGGCCAAAATCGCGTATGGAGGTGGAAACGGCCTTTTGAAGGTTAAATGCCGGCAGGGCGGGGACCGATTTGTGGATGTAATCGTCGGAAGTACCCTCCCCGCGTATGGCAGCGATGGGCAGGATGAGGTCGCCGAGCTGGTTTTTCTTCTTCAGCCCGCCACATTTCCCCAGGAAAAGCACGGCCTTGGGGTGTACGGCGCTGAGCAGGTCCATGATGGTGGCGGCATTGGCGCTGCCCATGGTAAAGTTTATAATGGTAATGTCGTTGGCCGTGGCACAGGGCATGGGCTTTTTCTTGCCCACGATTTCAACCTTGTTCCATTCTGCGAACAGCTCCACGTACTTCATGAAGTTGGTCAGGAGGATGTAACTGCCAAAATCCTCGAGCTTCTGCCCGGTATAGCGCGGCAGCCAGTTGCGTACGATATCCTGTTTTGTTTTCATAAAAATTCTTTTACAAATGTACAAAATAGTGTTGGGTGTTGGGTGTTGGGTGTTGCGTTAGTTATAAGTGGTTAGTATTGAGCGTAATATGCAATTGAACCAAGCCCAATGCCCGAAGCCTGCTGCCCAACGCCTGAAAAATTTTGAAAAAATTTTTCAAAAAAGTGCGACATTTTACACTTTTCGGTATTAATAGGTATGGGGTGGAAGTTTTTTCTTCCGGACAGGTACATAGCACCTGTCGAAATGAAGATCCATGAAATAGCTGGATCGCTCGTAGATCGGGTTCCGGGTGAAGGTGGTTTGATAGGTGGGAAAGCTGGTGTGGCTTGCTTTTATGCCGCTTATGACCACTGGAATGGGACTTCGGAATACGAGGGCCTGGTTTACAGGTGGATTGAGCGATCGCTCAATCCACCTTCCGGGCATTTCCCTGACCTGCGATTTTCCAGCGGCCTGGCTGGAATTGCCTGGATCGTTCACCATCTGTCTGAAACAGGATTGTTAAAATGCGATGTAGACGGTATTTTTGAACATCTGGATGATTGCCTCTATGATTTTATGATATCGGAGATAAAGGCCGGGCATTATGATTACCTGCACGGTGCATTGGGCATAGCTTTATACTTTCTTCGTCAACCCCATAATGAAAAGTATCGCCAATACCTTGCAGAATTAGTTTCAGAACTAGAAAAAATTGCCGATAATGACAAGGAAAACACCATAAAATGGGTCTCACCGGCAAATGAGAGTTCCCGGAAAATAGTATACAACCTGGGTTTGTCACATGGCATGTCGTCCATTGTCCTTGTCCTTGCAAAGATCTATGAGGCAGGGATTGCAAATGAAAAGTGCAGCTCACTTATTGTTCGCAGCCTTGAATATATTTTGAAGCAAAAATTGCCAACAGCTGAGTACAACTCATATTATCCTTCCCTGGCGTTAGAATCCATGGATTCTTTTTCATCATCCAGGCTGGCCTGGTGTTATGGTGATCTTGGACCGGGCCTTGCTTTTCTAAACGGGGGTAAAGTGTTGGATCTGAGCAGCTATTCACTTCACGGCCAGGATGTGTTACTTGCCACCTGCCGGAGAAAGGACCAACATGAAAACAAGGTGTTTGATGCAGGTATATGCCATGGTTCCTCCGGGCTGGCATTAATGTATAATATCCTCTACCAGCAGACAAAACTGACATCATTCAGGGATGCTGCATTGTACTGGTTGGATGTAACATTGAACAAGGCGTTTCATGGTGACGGTATTGCCGGTTATAAATCATGGTATCATCCTGAATATGGTGGTTGGAAATGCTCGGCCGGGTTACTGGACGGAGCAGCAGGAATTGGACTGTCGCTTTTGTCATTTGTCCAGGAAGATGAGCCCACCTGGTCGAGATCACTTCTATTAAGCTGATGGATATGGGAGATTCTAACAGACTCATGAACTATAAAATAGATGAAACATTTTTGCTTCGTTCTCCTCTTTTGCCGGTTCAAGTCCTGGAATGTATATCCAGCTCAACAGATCTCGAGAGTTTATTAAAAGAACAATTCCTGAAACAGGAATACCAGGAAGCCTTATACCTGGCATCACCGGAATTGTACAGGAATGTTCTTGGCTGGCTGCAAGCAGGTCAAACAACGGAAAAGGTTAAACGGAAATTATTGCAGTACACGATCAGGATGTCATCACGATGTACTCCATTCGGTGCATTTGCAGGAGTATGTACAGCTTCATTCGGTGATGATGAAGATGTTCTTCTTGAAGGGCCAAAGGGCCATAGCCTTCATTTCAGACCCGACATGCAATTTTTGTGTTCTCTGGCTTCAGGGATACTCAGCGACAGAAAATACAGGGAGTCTCTGAAATATAAAGTTAACACCAGTCTTTACAAGACAGGGCAAGAATATCATTACATCGAATACTACACGGATCAGCATGGTGTGCGAAGATACTTGTTGAGTGCAACATTAATTACACCGGTACTGAGCGAGATAATATACGCTGTCAGTGATTATGAAAGCTTTGACAGTTTAGTTGCGATGATCGGTAAAAATGCTGTGGATGAAGCAGAAGCAAGGGAGTATCTTCATACGCTCATTGATAACCAGGTGCTGGTCTCAAATTTAGAGCCTGCGGTCAGCGGCATTGGATACTATGATGATCTGTATTCCAAAATCAGGATGAATGATCATGAAAATATCCATGTTCAATTTTTTGATACGATTTGCCGAAGGATCGATGCATTAAATAACAATCGTTCCGATGACAGGATCTCGGTCATTCGGGCACTTTACAGAGATATTCAAACTTGCGGACTGCCTTTCAGCGAGAAGACATTTTTACAGGCTGATATGCGCATGGCATACCAGAAATGCAGTTTATCTGATCAAACAAGGGAGGACCTGGTTGATTCCATTTATATACTCTCGAAATTTTCCCGGCATGAAAAGAATCCTTTACTCGAACGGTTTAAAACCAGGTTTGCCAGGAGATATGGCGATATGGAAGTGCCATTGAACCTGGTGATGGATGCTGAAGCCGGCATTGCATATATCCCTGAAGATAACCGAAGCGGTAATTCACCATTGACAGAAGGGCTCGAACTTCCTTTTCAGGATCAGGCGGTAACAGAACTGGAATGGTCGAAAACAGATACTTATTTATACAAATTGCATCAGGAAGCATTGATGGAAGATAAATACGAGCTTGAAATAAATGAATCTGACCTGGCAGATCTGCCGGAAACAACGCATAGATTGCCCAAAACAATATCGATGCTTGTTCAGATCCTCGGGGAAAATGCCCGGGATCAAAGCAAGCGCAACATGCATATTAAAAGTGCCGGCGGCAATAGCGCCATCAATCTTGCCGGAAGGTTCGCTTATCTCGATCATAAGCTGGAAGATTGCCTGAAAGAAATGGCTTGTATAGAGCAACACCATTATGGCGATGCCATATTAGCCGAGATCGTTCATCTTCCTGAAGAACGGACCGGTAATGTTTTGCTCAGGCCGATCTTACGTCCCTACGAAATTCCTTATTTGGCCAGAGCTTCTGTTAATCCTGAACATTGCCTGTCGTTGAATGATCTCATGGTTAGTGTGAAGGACAACAAAGTATTGCTTCGATCCATCAAACTCGATCGCTATATCATCCCCCGTTTATCAAATGCCCATAATTATGCCATCTCACGCTTGTCTGCATACCGTTTTCTATGCGATATGCAGTCCCAGGATGTGACTACCAACCTGGGTTTTTCCTGGGGCCCGCTGGAAAATGAAGCGTATTTCCTTCCCAGGTTAAGTTATAAAAATATTTTCCTCAAGCCGGCACAATGGAAGTTTAATTCCAGGCACCTTAATGCGCTGAAAAAAACCATTGGGGCAAATGAATTTTACAAAGAATTGAAAAAACTGCGAAAGAGATTTCATATTCCGGGGGAAATACTCCTGACAGACTATGACAATGAGCTCTGGCTGGATCTCGAAAACAAGGCATGCCGGGAGATTTTGCATAATGAAATTATGCGAAAAAATATACTGAGCATCAGGGAGTATTTTCATCCGGGCAAAGATGCTCTTGTTAAATCCCCCGATGGAAATCATGCCAATGAGTTTTTATTCTTTTTATACCAGGATCCTGTATGAAAAAATCGTCCGGGCCATATGAAAATCACTGGTTTTACCTGAAAATATATACAGGTTTCAGGACTTCCGATCATCTTCTTTGCGATGTTCTTTATCCTTTCTGGAAGAAGTTGGAAGAAGATAAATTGGCATTGCGGTGGTTCTTCATTCGCTACTCCGATCCTGAATACCATTTACGATACAGGATAAAACTTGATCAGCGAATTTCTGTGAAAAAAGTGGATGTGCAAATACGGGAGTCATTACACCAATTTATTGAGGAGGGCCTTGTCTGGCGTATGGCGAAATCCATTTACGTACCTGAATATGACAGATATGGGAAAAAGGGAATGGCGGCTGCAGAGCAAATATTCTGTGCCGACAGCTTTGCTGTAATCCAGTTTCTGGAATTGGAAAAACATTTGGATGAACATGCCAGGTGGCTTTTTGCTATTTCTTCTATCGACAGCTTGTTAAACGATTTTAAATGCATGGATGATGAAAAGAAAGCCCTTTTGCTGGATCTGAGCAGGAGGTTCGGCAAGGAATTTGGCAAAGACAGATCTCTGGCCAGGCAATTATCCGAACGGTACCGTAAATACAGGGGTCTTATCAGGAATGCGCTGACCGATGAAACACCTTTTGATCATATACTTTCCACCAGGTCAGTTGATCAAGAGCATGCAGTTTCAGTGATCCGTAAACTTTATGAAAAGGGGAAGACGGCGGTTCAGAAGCAGAACCTCCTTGAAAGCCTTATCCACATGTCGCTCAACCGCATCTTCCGGAACAACAACCGTTTGCACGAGATGGTCATCTATGATCTGCTTTTCAGGGCGTACAAGGAGAGCTTCCACCGGAAGCTCAGGAAGTAGCGTCCACTATGAAGACTATGCTGTCATTGCTGAAAGCGTCCTTTTTGAAGCTTCCATAAGCCATTGCATCACTGAAACCGGCCAGTGCGATGAGTTCAAGCAGTCGCTTTGACCTGATCGGCAATAAACGTACATTATTCCTGATCACAGTTCCGCTTTCCTTTATGCTTAATATGGTCTCAAAGTCGAGGCGGCTCTCATCCTCGGGGTAGTAATAGTTCCTTTCAAACTTCACTGCATCGTTTTCGATAGTAGGCAGGGCAGTTAATTTGCGGTCGAAAATGCGGTCGTAATGAATGATCTGAAGCAATAATTTCCCTCCGGGCTTCAAAATGCGTTTTGCCTGTCGCAGGAAATCAAGGATCTCCTTCTCCGATGCCAGGTGAACAAGCGTATTGCCGAAGCACAGCAGTGTATCAAATTGACCGGGTCTGAATCTGCTTTCAATTTCAAGCATCCCCAAAAGGTGAAAAGCTAAATTGGGGTGGTCGTTGCCGGCCTTTTTTTTGGCCAGATCCAGCATGCTCTCATCCGGGTCAATAGCAGCCACTTCCTTGAAATATGGAGCGAGGGCTATGCTTAAACTGCCTGTGCCGCAGCCCACATCCAGCAATTTCTTTTCTGATATAGCCCGGTGGCCGTTTTTCACAATGTCCGCTTGTGCAGGATTAAGCGGGAAAATATGATCATAATAATCAGCGATGCTTTCGTAAAAAGCCATAGAACAAAGATATAGATATAAACCCAGTTTGAAGTTTGGAGTTTGTATCGTGCTTTGGGATTTCGAATTTCCGCGACGGAGGGGTAACCTTTACCCTGAATAATAGTATAAGGCTATACTTAAATGTTTTATGGCTAAATTCCCATTTTATAAACAGCTGGATGCCATGGATTGCGGCCCGACGTGCCTGCGCATGATCGCAAAACACTACGGGCGCAATTACAGCGTGCAGACCCTTCGCGAACGGAGCCACATCACCCGCCAGGGGGTTTCCCTGCTGGGTACCAGCGATGCAGCCGAATCGATCGGGTTCCGCACCATGGGCGTACGCCTCGGCCTCGACCAGCTGGCCAAGGAATCGCCGCTGCCATGCATCGCCCACTGGCGGCAGAATCATTTCGTAGTGGTTTACAAGATCACCCGAAGCCATGTGCACGTTGCCGACCCGGCGCACGGTCATATAAAATATACCAGGGAAGAGTTTATGCAGCAATGGGCCAGTACCAAAACGGATGGAGAACCCCAGGGAATCTGCCTGCTGCTGGAACCCACACCCGACTTTTACAATCAGGAAGGGGAGACACGCGACAAGAAAACATTCCGATTCCTGTTCTCCTACGTCAGGCCCTACGGGAAATTCATTACCCAGCTGGTACTCGGTATGTTTCTGGGAGCCCTGCTGCAGCTGATCTTTCCTTTCCTCACGCAGGCCATCGTCGATATCGGTATCTCCAACCAGGACCTGGGATTCATCACACTCATCCTGATCGCACAGCTGGTGCTTTTCATCAGCCAGGCCTCGGTCGAATTCATCCGGAGCTGGATATTGCTGCACATCAGCACGCGCGTGAATATCAGCCTGATATCCGACTTCCTCATCAAGCTGATGAGACTGCCCATCGGATTCTTCGACAGCAAGATGATCGGCGACCTGATGCAGCGCATAGGAGACCATACCCGTATTGAGAACTTCCTCACGGTAAGCAGCCTCAACATATTGTTCTCCATGGTCACACTGGTGGTATTCGGCATCGTGCTGGCCATTTACAGCCTGAAAATATTATTGATCTTCCTGATCGGAAGCGCCCTTTACATTGCCTGGGTGCTGTTGTTCATGAAGAAACGCCGCGAGGTCGACTACAAGCGTTTTGCCCAGATGGCCGACAATCAGAGCAACCTCATACAGCTGATCACCGGCATGCAGGAGATCAAGCTCAATAATTGCGAGAAGCAAAAACGCTGGGATTGGGAAAAGATACAGGCACGCCTGTTCAAGGTGAACATCAAGGGCCTTGCGCTGAACCAGTACCAGCAGGCGGGAGCCGTGTTCTTCAACCAGACCAAGAACATCCTCATCATCTTTGTTGCCGCTGAAGCGGTGGTACGTGGTAACATGACACTCGGTATGCTGGTAGCGGTGCAGTACATCATCGGCCAGCTCAACAGTCCCATCGACCAGATGATCACTTTCTTCCGCTCCGCACAGGATGCCAAGATCAGCCTCGAGCGACTGGGCGAGATCCACCAGAAAGACGAAGAAGAGAATCCAGAGGAACCCAAGGTATACACGCTACCTGCCAAAAGAAGCCTTTCGGTCAGGGGTGTGACCTTCCGCTACGCGGGAGCGCATTCCGACCCGGTGCTTAAAGACATCAGTTTCGATATACCTGAAAATAAAGTTACCGCAATCGTTGGTGCATCGGGAAGCGGCAAAACAACCCTTGTAAAACTGCTGCTCGGCTTCTATCCTCCCGAACAGGGAGAGTTGAAAGTGGGTGAGCTGAACATCAGGAACATCAACAGCAATTTCTGGCGCCGGCAATGCGGTGCGGTTATGCAGGATGGTTTTATCTTTTCGGATACCATAGCACGTAACATTGCCGTTAGTGATGAGTATATCGACAGGGAAAAGTTATTGCACGCCGTGCATGTGGCCAACATACAGGATTTCATCGAATCACTGCCACTGGCATACAATACAAAGATCGGGCAGGAGGGAACCGGCCTGAGCCAGGGACAGAAGCAGCGTATCCTGATTGCCAGGGCGGTTTATAAGAACCCGGAATTCCTCTTTTTCGACGAGGCCACCAATGCCCTGGATGCCAACAACGAGCGCGTGATCATGGAAAAACTGGACGAGTTCTTCAAAGGCAAGACCGCCGTAGTGGTAGCACACAGGCTAAGTACCGTGACCACTGCCGACCAGATCATCGTGCTCGACAAGGGTGAATTGATCGAGAAAGGCACACACGAAGAACTGACCAAACTAAAAGGAACCTATTATAATCTGGTAAAGAACCAGCTTGAACTGGGCAATTAGAACCCGGAACATATGGCAAACGACGACCAACATAAGAAGATCGAATTCAGGAGCGAGCCCGTGCAGGAGATACTGGGATCGGTACCCTCATGGATCATCAGGTGGGGCACCACACTCTTCTTTGCGGTAATTATGTTACTGCTGGTGGGAAGCTGGTTCTTCCGCTACCCGGAGGTGGTCCCCAACCTGGATGTTGAGCTGGTCACCACCGAGCCGCCTGCCGATGTAGTAGCCCGTTCAACCGGTAAGATCCAGAAGTTCTTTATCAGGGATAAGCAAATGGTTAGAGCCGGCGACAGCATTGCCGTGATCGAGAACCCCGCCAGTTATGAAGATATGTTCCAGCTCAGGGACGAACTGCACAGGTTCAGGCCCCTGCTCGAGGGAAATGAACTGGGCACGATCACCGGGTTTAATTTCAGGAATAACATGCGCGTGGGCGACGTGCAGGATGAGTATGCCGAGTTCCAGAAAGATTTCAGTGACCTGAAAAATTTCGTGGAATTGAATTATTACAGCCGGAAGATCGAGACCCTTGACCAGCAGATCAGCGATCACAACCTGTCGTATAATTACATGTATACCCAGAAACAAACGCTCCAGGAGGATTACGAACTCGAGAGCAAGGATTATGTCCGATATGAAAACCTGTATGACAGTGCGGCTATTTCGCAATCGGAGCTCGACAATGCCAAGAGTGAGTTGCTTCAGAAGCAACACGCCTACGAAAGCGCCCGTACCGACCTGGCCAATACCCAGATCAAGATCAATGAATTGAAAGGAGAACGCCTTGACCTCCACCTCCAGTATGAAAAAGAAAAAAACGACCTGCAACTGGCTATTCATAAATCCTTCAATAACCTTTATGCCGCGATCAACAATTGGGCCCAGGATTACCTGATCACAGCACCCATCGACGGAAGTGCTACGTTCAACAAGTTCTGGACCATGAACCAGAATATTACGGAAGGTGAAAAGATCGTCAGCATCGTTCCTGCCGACTCATCCAATATTATCGGAAAGCTTACCATGCCGGTATATCGTTCGGGAAAGGTAAAGGTTGGCCAGAAAGTGAATATCCGTTTCGAGAACTATCCTTTCATGGAATTCGGGATGGTAACGGGTTATGTTGAGCAGATCTCCATTGTGCCGGCCGACAATACCTATACGGTCGATGTGACATTCCCTGATGGATTGCGCACTAACTATAATGTCGATCTTCCCTTTTCGCAAAAGATGCGCGGAAAAGCCGAGATCATCACACAGGACACACGGCTGCTCGAACGCATCATCCGGCCCCTGCGATCCCTCATTCAGAACCGCTCCATGCGCACTATCGAAGATTTTGAGTAACATTGCATATGCATGAGCTGAATCTTCCTTCATTCGATGCCCGTCTGAAGCGCGACGGGGAGAAAATCAGGATATTTGATACGATCAGGAAAAAGTATGTAGCCTGTACCCCGGAAGAATGGGTCAGGCAGCACTTTATGCACTACCTGATCAGCGTAAAGAACACCCCAACGGGTTTGATCGTACTTGAAAAACAGATCGTGTACAACACCATGACCCGCCGCCCCGATATACTGGTTTATGACAGGCAAAACAAACCTGTGCTGATAGTGGAATGCAAAGCTCCTGATGTGCCGATCAGCCAGGATACCTTCGACCAGATCGCCCGGTACAATTCAGTGATTAAAGCACCTTTCCTGGTGGTTACAAATGGATTGAAACACTACTGCTGCAAAATGGATCACGACAGTATCAGCTATCGGTTTCTGGAAGACATACCGGGTTACGGGGAGATGCTTATGAATTCTGATATCTGATATTTGATATTTGATATCTGAAGTACTTCTTTATTCCATGTTCCTTATTCGATATTCGCTATTCTCTAGATTTCTTTCACCAGTTCCAGAAAGTCCTTATACGGTATCGCCGGGAGGCTTTCCGCCTGCATCGCTCCGTTGGCCTGGCTGATCATGGAAACCTTGGCGGCACTGTCAACATCCGGTGCTTCGTAAATATCCAGAAAATCGTATTGTCCCAGCAGGGCATAGTGAGCGATAAATTTCACTTCAGGGCATTTTTCCCTGACCAGTTCGAGCCAGCTTCCGCCGATAGCTGAACGATCTTTCATGCGTTGCGTTAATTCTGGCGTTAATTTTGTAAGTAAAATAAATGTTTGCATGCTATTGGGTATTTTTGTTAGTTCCTTAAGATACTAAAAATAAGGATGAAAGTCAATGCAAAAGTATGCTGTGTATAATTTCCGGTAACCCGTTAGCGGTCATGATGACCGCATATATGATATGCATATAACTTAAGTAATAATTAATATTAGTTATAAAAATAATTTTAACTTTGTCATTGCACAAAAACCACTTGAAATGAAAAGAACCATCATCCAGATCGTCCTACTGATCATTATTGTTGTACTAGCTTACTTTGTATATGAAAGCATTAATAAACCACTGAAATTTAATGCGCAAAAAGACAAAAGGGAAGCTGCTGTCATACGGGATCTCAAGGATATCCGAGCCGGACAGCTGATCTATAAGAAGATGCATGACAAGTATGCCAAGGATTTTGACACCTTGTTGATGTTCCTTCGCGAAGGTGAGATACCACTCGTAAAGAAGATACCCGATCCGGAGGATACCACATATACAAAGACGATCAATGATACCATCGGATTTATAATCGTTGCCGACTCACTTTATGGGCACAGAGCACATTTCGAGCTTGACTCCCTGCCATGGATCCCGGGTGCAGGTGTCATGTATACCCTGGATGCCGGTGAAGTTACAAAGGGTGGCCTCAGCGTACATGTTTTCGAGGCAAAAGCCCATTACAATGAGATCCTCAAAGGGATGGATAAGCAAGCGATCATCAACCTTATCAAGGCCCGTAAGGATATCGACAAATTCCCGGGATTGAAGGTGGGATCCATGCAGGAGCCCTCCACTGACGGTAACTGGGAGTAATAAGTTAGCCGTGCTTTATGGCTGAACACTTCAAAGCGATACATACCTATTCTGATCCCGGATTAGATAAGCAGAACATATTTAATCATGAATTGTCCATCCGCCTGCATGCAGATGGACTTTCTTATTGTATCCAGGACAAGCAGACCGGCAGGTTCCTCCATATCGAGGCTTTTGATCTGTCTGACCCCGTAAGAAAGGTATATATTCCGGGAGATGAAGAGCACAGTGGTACATCTCGGCTTGCTGAGCTGATCAGCGGTGAGCTGAAATGGCTGTGCCAGCCATATGCCGGTACCAGGATCCTTTTTGAACAGGGGAAATCAACATTGGTCCCGGATGCCCTCTTCGCCGAAGACAGCAAGAAGACCATTTTTGATTTTAATGTTGCCAGCGGGCGGGCACCGGAAGAAGAGATCAAATATGACCGGATAACGAGTGTAAATACTTATAACCTCTACCGTCTTCCGGCAGAAATGCATGCCTTCATGATGAAATACTTCCCGGATGCGACGATCTACCACCACTCTACAGCCCTCATTACAAGCCTTATACAAAAATATCGAAATGCTGATACAGCGAACAGCCTGTTCGTGAATACCGCTGCCAACCATATCGATATTCTCCGGATAAAAGATAAAAAGCTGGAATACTATAATTCATTCCGCTACAATACTGCGGAAGATTTTATGTATTACCTGGTGTTTGTTGTAGAACAGCTTGGCCTTAACCCCGAAAGCGCCGACGTGATTTTGATGGGTGAGGTGGAAAAGCAATCTCCGTTAGTTGACCTGATCAGGAAATACATAAGGAATGTTCATTATGCTGAACGGAATAACGATTTCTCCTACAGCTTCGTTTTCGATCAGCTGCCGGGCCATTATTATTATAACCTGCTGAATGCATCCCTATGCGGATCATAAGTGGTTCACATAAGGGAAGAAAGATCAATGCACCGGGAAACCTTCCGGTGCGTCCCACAACGGATATGGCCAAAGAGGCCCTCTTCAATATCCTGCATAATTATTATGATTTTGAAGGGATCATGGTGCTCGACCTCTTCGCCGGGATCGGAAGTATATCCTATGAGTTTGCTTCCAGGGATGCTGCTGAAGTACATAGTGTTGAACTAAACCCCCGCTGTGCGAACTTCATCACGGATACCGTGCGAAAACTCGACCTGAAAAATCTTTTCGTGGTCAGGGCGAATGTGTTCACCTACCTTGCCCGCGGGGGCGGAAAAAAATTTGATATCATTTTTGCCGATCCTCCCTACGACCTGGAAGGGATCGGAAGCATTCCGGACCTGGTATTGGAAAACAAGTGGTTAAAGGAAGATGGGTGGTTTATTATGGAGCACTCCGCTGCCATCGATTTTTCAGATCATCCGGCCCTGGATCAGCACCGCAAATACGGCAAGGTGAATTTCAGCATGTTTTCGGTGAAATAGATAGAGAGTAGTCATTAAGATCAAAATCATGAAGTATTACAAGTACCTGGTTATTATTATATTCATAATTATTGCTAATTCTTGCATAGATCAAAGCAAAGAGAATAAAAGGGTATTCCTGTCAGGAAGAATAGAGAATCCCAACACAGATTTTATAATTCTATCAATAAAGTCAATCCCCGTGGATATGGTTTACGATACTGTTTTTTTGAATGAATCGGGAGTATTCAAGATGCTGGTACCGATAGATGAATGTGGTCCAGCTTGGTTGTCAGATGGGAAGGAAAGTACACAACTTTACCTTTATCCTGGAGATTCGATACATATTGTATTAAATGCTTCTGAATTTGATGAGAGCATACTGTACACAGGTGATGGTGCAGCTCGAAATAACTTTCTTGCACAGTACTATTTAAAGTTTAACGACTTCGGTAAAGGCGATTTTATTGACTTTTTTATGCTAAGGGATACTGCGATTCAAGCATATATGGATGTTATATATCAGGATGAAAAGACACGCAAAAATTACCTTGAGCAAAATCATCTAATAAATGATTATCCAACCGAGTTTATTGAATTCATGAAAACGGGGATTCATTTCAATAGGATGGAGTATTTTATATATTTGTTTTATAACGGGGGAAGTCTTGCTGCCCCTAATGCTGATCCTCAGCTTATATCACAGGTAAAAGAACAAATTATTAGTGGCGTTGATTATATTGATCCGGATTATTTGGCTCCCGGGTATCAATGGTGGTTGTATGCTACGCTTCCGCATGTGCTCACTATGAATATTATTGAGGAAGACGAAGATCTGAAGACTAATTCGAAGAAGTTTGACTCAGTGTTATTTGGCAAACTGGCAGAGATAATTACACCATATGAGTTGCAGTTAGCGATATATAGCCTAATGCGTGATTATAGCTTGTCATTTGACCTTGAAAGTATGGAGCAATTGAACCCAATTGTTTCAAAATATGTTGATGATCCAACTTTTAGAGAACCTATTGACTCATTGTTCACAACCGTGTCTGAAAAGCTTAAACAAACAATACCTGAGGATGCTGAATTATATGATCTGGATAATCCCGAATTATCAAATATTACATTCGAAGATATTTTGGAATCTTATCAAGGGAAAGTTATCTATCTCGATTTTTGGGCAAGTTGGTGTGGACCGTGTAAAGGGGAGATGCCTTATTCAGCAGACTTATCCAATCAATTTATAGATGAGGATGTAACTTTTCTGTATGTTAGTACAGACAGGGATTCTGTGGCCTGGAAGGAAATGATCAAAATCATGCAGATTGAAGGAATACATTACAGGCTTGGGGAAAATACCAGAGAAGATGTTTTTGAACGATTTGGTATCGAATTTATTCCGCACTATGTGTTGTTCGATCAAGATGGCAATATGGTGAAAAACAATATGACCCGCCCGAGCGAGACGGAAACAGAGATTCAGATTCGCGAGTTAATTCAGAAATAATTATTCTTTTATACCTGCTGACTTTCCCCCACCCTAACCCTCCCCGTAATTGTATATTATCAACTTATTGGCATTAACTAGGGGAGGGAAAATCAATGCCTGATCATTCCCGCCCCGGGTTTCACCCGGGGCTACCATTATACAACCCCGATGGGGTTGGGAATGAAGAATAATGAACATGGAACATGGAATGATGAACATGGAAGTTATATTTAAACTATTTAAATGCGTAGCATTTACCCCCCTGGCGCAGTCTGAACTTAGTCAACGAACATAGTGAGTTGACGATCTCACGAACCCAGCGAAGCTGCGGTGAGTAACAAAACCTACTAAGAATATTAAGAAGAATCAGGGGTGCCCTTTCTTTGGTTCGTTTCTTTGGGCAAACAAAGAAATGAACAGAAAGCCAATACGGCAAGGTGAATTTCAGCATGTTTTCGGTGAAATAGATACCAAGCTATGGTTGGGAATGAAGAATAATGAACATGGAACATGGAATGATGAACATGGAAGTTATTATCATTATTCCATGTTCCATGTTCGATGTTCACAATTTTGTTTATGCGATACGTCCTGCCCAGGGTTTCACCCGGGGCTATGAATATTTGTCCCCTCCGGGGACCGTGAGACAAAAAAACCGCTCCTTTTGGGAGCGGTTTAATATTTTGTTCATTGGAGGATCAATACTCGTCTTCGTGAAAAAAGAAATCTTCTTTGGTCGGATAATCCGGCCATATATCCTCAATGCTTTCGTACACTTCGCCTTCGTCCTCGATCTCCCGCAGGTTCTCGATTACCTCCTGAGGTGCCCCGGACCTGACGCTGAAATCGATCAGTTCTTCCTTGGTGGCGGGCCAGGGAGCGTCCTCCAGTTTAGAAGCTAATTCAAGGGTCCAATACATGTATTTATGGCTTTAAATTTTTGCAAAAATAAACGATTTTTTATAAAAGTCAAGGACTTTTAAAAATATCCAAAAAATAGCCTAAATCCTTGGTAACCAAGGCATTTCAGGTGCATTGAGGTCTTTGCCGATTTTCCTGGCAAGAACAAAAAGGTAATCCGACAGACGATTCAGGTACTTTATATTCAGGATATCTACGGGATGGATCTCGGATAGCCTGATCGTGATCCTTTCGGCACGACGACAGATGCAACGTGCTACATGACAATGAGATACCGCCGCATGGCCACCGGGCAAAATAAAGCTTGACAGGGGTTCAAGTTCGGTGTTCATGCTGTCGATGGCCTTTTCCAGCAGGGTGATGTCGTTTTCTTCAATCTCTGGCAGTGGCCTGCTTAACTTTGTTTCGGGGTCATAGGCCAGTTGCGACTCTATGGTGAAGAGGCGGTCCTGAATTTCGAGCAAAAGCTCCCTGATCTCATCGGAAACATCCTGGTCACGCACCAGGCCAATGTATGACTTGAGCTCATCGATGGTGCCATAAGCCTCAATGCGAGGGTGATATTTAGGTACCCGGGTTCCCCCGATAAGGGATGTCTGCCCCTTGTCGCCAGTCTTGGTATAGATCTTGAATTCTTCCGGCATATGCTTTATTCGGTTTCCACCACGGGGTCGTAATGCTTCATGGTGCGTATGTTCGGGTTTTTCTCATCGGATGCAATATTCCCGTCGATGAGCCTGATGATGCGATGCGCATGCCGGGCAATATCTTCTTCGTGTGTAACTACGATAATGGTATTGCCGGCTTGATGTATCTTTTCCAGCAGCCCCATGATCTCAATGGAAGTCTTTGAATCGAGGTTACCAGTTGGTTCATCCGCCAGGATGATGGAAGGCTTGTTCACCAAAGCTCTGGCAACAGCCACACGCTGGCGCTGACCCCCTGAAAGCTCGTTGGGCTTGTGCGTGATCCTGTCGGTGAGCTGAACATTATCCAGGGCCTCTTTTGCCTGCTCGAGACGCTTTGCCTTGCTCATGCCTGCATATATCAAAGGCAGGGTAACATTCTCCAGGGCGGTGGATCTCGGAAGCAGGTTGAAGGTCTGGAAAATAAAACCGATCTCCTTGTTCCTGATCTCTGCGAGCTGGTTGTCGTTCAACTTGCTAACATCATTGCCATTCAGGAAATAGTTTCCCGATGTAGGGGTGTCAAGGCAACCCAGGAGGTTCATGAGGGTGGATTTCCCTGATCCTGAAGGCCCCATCAGGGCTACAAACTCGTTCTTATCAATCGTTAAAGTGATAGAACGAAGTGCCCGGACGGTCTCTGTTCCGACAACAAAATGCCGTGCGATTTCATTTAATCTGATTATTTCCTGGCTCATTGGATTATGTGTTTATGCAAATGTAATAAAATTAGGCATTTGGTGTTGGGCGTTTGGCGTTGGGAAAACGAAATTTAACTATAAATTTTGAACTCAGAAATTTGAACTACTCAAAACTCAAAACTTAAAACTACCCAAAGCCCAAAGACCAAAGCCCAACGCCTAATATTTCAGTATGAAGTTTTGCTTTGCAATATCATCTTTAAACAAGACAATCCCAAGGCGAAAAAGATCAATGCTGATCGAAACTTTTTCATGATCCCTGATCTTTTCCCAGGCCCGCTGCATCCCTTTCGACCGGTGGATATCATCAATAACCATGACGCTACCCGGATGAAGCTTTGGCAGGATCAGCCTGAAATATCGCATGCTTGCTTCCTGCCTGTGGTTGCCATCCAGGAAAACGAAATCAAGCCTGTTAAAATTCGCAAGTGTTTTTTCGAGATGAAGATCGAAACTCCCCACATCAACTTCTATGTTCCGCATATCCATTTTCCTGAAATTCCCTGCAGCCTTGTCAGCGATCATAGCACATCCTTCCATGGTGATCATCCTGCTTTCCGGGACGGCGCTGGCAATGTACATGCTGCTTATGCCCATGGCAGTGCCGATCTCAAGCACTTCTTCTGCCTGGAAAGATCCTGCCAGCCTGTGCAGAAGCCTGCCATATTTCGGGCGTATTGATGAATGCCTGGTTAAGGATCGTATCTGCCTGAACCGCACCCTGTAAGGGTTCTTTCCCGCCCCGGTGCCAAAATCGGTTATTTCAAGCAAACTGCGCTGCTTCAAGAGCGAGGCCCGGCGCTTTTCTATCAGGGTGAAAACCTCTTTTGAACTTTTGTCAAGGATCACATCCGTGTATAAGCTGTAAATATAAGGCGAATGCACCCTGAACCTGGATCTTGCCCTGAGAAGATATCTCAGGTAGCTGAAAGCAAACCATATTTTACGGCTAACCACCTTAATTAAATGCAAGTTTATTGAAATAGAATACCGTACGCCTGCCGCCTGATATCCTGTTGTTCCGTATCTCCTGATATCCGTAGCAGATAAAATAATTCCCGTACCAGTGGATGATCCTGCTTCCCAGGTCGTCCATCACCTTATCACCCTTATACTTGTTCTCTATGCTGATATTTTGCAGGGGATTGCCGGTGATATCCCCTGTGATCTTGTAATATAAGTTGTTCTGGCTGGTATAGAACAATGCCACTTCGTTAAGGCTGGAATAGCTTTCAAGGTACTTAGCCAGGCTGAAGGTAACGATGTCGCGAATCTCTATGCCGTCACTCCACACCATCTCCCCTCCGGGAGTGAAGGAAGCGGCAATTCCCGATATGTATTTATATCCGTCGAAAACGGTATAGGTCTGGGGAATGGGACGCCCGTAATAGTCGTAATACATATTTGTTACGGTCCGGTATTCAGGGTAATATGCTTCTGACAGCAAAATGTAATTTCCGTTATATGGGATGACATCATGCAGCAGCAGCGTATAGTCAAGGGAGTATTCTTCTCCGCGACTTTTTTGCTTTTCCGCTTTTTTCCTGAGATCTGCCACCGTTTTGCTGCTGAGGGAACGAAACATTTCCTCGAATTCCAAAAAATTGTAATAGTTTATCAATACTTCCTTTCCCTTTTCAAAACGGGTGATAAAATACCCTGCTGTTTCAGGCCCTGATTCGTCTTCTTTTTCACTGATCCGTATGGCGGAGTTTGAGTATGTTCCCAGCACGATGATCGTATCGGCCTGTATAGCGGCTATTCTTGCCTCGCTGATCACCTTACTATCCAGAGCGGTCTTGATACTGACCCTGTTCCCAATATTCCCTGAAGCATCAATTTGAAGGATCTGTATCTCGTTTTGCTTCTTATTCACATAGTTGTCAAGCACAAGGTAGATCAAATGACCGATGCTGTCGTACTTCAGTTGTTGTATGATATTAAGGCCTTCAAGTGCAGGCTTTACCTGCTGGGATTGCCCGGTGGAAAGATCCACGAACAGTAGAGACGGCTCGTAATTTGAGTTGTTTATGGCCAAAAAGGCCTTTCCTTCATGAACGCTGAAATGGACAGGTTGTGATTTCTCAGGCCCCGGGATCTCAATGGTCTCAAAAATGTTCTTTCCATAATCGACTTTGAGGATCTGGATATTGTATTCCGACTTTTGCCGGTCTGCATCGGCAAACAACAGATAGGTATGTTCCCTGTCGTGTGCAAAACCTTTGAATTTCATGCCGGTGATCAGGGCGGTATCAGCAAGCCACTCTTGCTGGAAGTTCTTGTTGTAAAAGGCAAAGCGCCAGACTTTGGTATCGATACCTGATCCTCTTTTGTTGCTTTCAAAGAATACCAGCAACCCGTTCTCCCTGCATGGCACCAGGTTGTAATCCTCCATATCCAGGTTTGCGTTAAGCTCGACCCGGAGCGGGTTTTTACGCTGTGCCTGTGAGTCGGTGCAAGTGCCTGTAAAAACCAGGAACACCAGGATGCTGATCATCCGAAACCGTGTGCTATGAACACGCAATGCCATACACAATATTAACACTTTTTTCGCTGGATTATTTGATGCTGAAATAAAAAAAGGGCTCCGCTTTTGCGAAGCCCGGGTGTATTTTCAGAAAGCTGAAAATTATTCAACAACAAGCTTCTCGCTGAGCGTATTTCCATGTATATCGGTGAATTGAAGGATATACAGGCCTTTCGTGATTCCACTCAGGTCGATGCGCTGTGATCCGGATACGGTAACATTTTCCATCACAAGTTTCCCATGAAGTGAGTAGATGCTGAGTTCTACCGCCTGCCCGTTTTCAGCATTCACCATAAGGGTGTTGCGGGCCGGGTTGGGATAGAAACGGACCTCTGTGGCAAAGCTTTCATCTTCGATGATGCTGCTCCCGCCACTTCCGGTGATCAGGATATTGTCAATTTCCCACGTAGCGGATTCCGAGTTAGAAGAGGTATATTTAAAGGCAATATATACCGATTCTCCCTCAATACCGGAGATGTCGATATCGCCACTGGAAACCCAGTCAAAAAAGCCTGTTGAGCTTTCATATGTGAGTGTAGTCCAGGTTGCTGTAGTAGGATCGCTCCCGTCATAGTCATTGGAGATCAGTGCCTCCAGGGCCGGACCATCATATGCATCTGCATTGTAAAAATTGAGCACTTCGCCTTCATACGAATCAAAGTTCAATGCCGGGGAGATCAACCAGTCCTCGTTGGCATTGGACTGCCCATCATAGCCGCTCATTTTTGCGCAGGGAGTGTCATCTACGCCATGGATCTCATCTATTTCCCACACCTGCTCACCAAGCACGCTAACACGGGTCCAGTTGCCCCAGCCATCGTCGAAGTTCTCTGAATGGATGACGGTTATATCAGCCGTGGTAGCCTCGGCAGCAGGGGCTGTTCCGTCATTTTTGAAATCGATATCTGCACCACCGTTGGTGTATGGATAAATGGCAAAATAATAGGGTGTGTTGGTAGCCAGGTCGCCAAAACTGCAGGCCTCCACACCATAACCGGTGTTCAGCGCTCCGCTGCCATCGGAAAGGTCTGTATCGTCAGCAACGGGTGTTCCATCAACCGGGGCGGTGATGTTGTCCTGATCGCTGGCCAGGACCAGGTAGCCGCTGGGCAGCTGGTCGCCGGTGGCATCGGTCCAGCTAAGGTTTATTGAGATCCCTGCCGCTTCTGCCATGAAATCAGTTGGATAGTTTGTTGGCTCAGGACTGATCCCTGCTGCCATCATGCTGAAATCATCATAATAGACCATTCCGCCGAAGTTGCCGTCCTGCTTATAAACCCTGACCTCGAATCGAAATCCATCTGCATTTGCAGGTGCAGCTAAGGAAACCGTCCAGTGTTGCCAGTCGGGATTATCAGTTGAATAATTATTCGAGCGAAGCTCTTCCTCATTGTCATCAAGAGTAGTGGTTCCATTCAGCCAGTAAGCCCATATCCTTGTCCTGGCCTGTAGGTCATTGTCAAAGTAATAGTAACTGATCGTGTAATTGTTACCGCCTACGATTCCTGTGATATCCTGCTGAAAGTCTTTGGTGCCATCAGCAGATGTATGCCCCGCCGAATAGGTACCACCGTGCACGGTGCCGGTTTCCTGGCTGATGTTTTCAGCTTTGGTCCAGGAAGTAGGGTTCATGGGGTCATCCCAGAGCTCCAGGTCGCCATTCAGCATGATTTCCTGTGCCTGTGTGGTAGTGGCAGGAAGAATGACTGCAATGGCAAGAATGAGTATCATGTAAAGTTTTTTCATGTGATCTGTGTTTTAGGGTTAGATAAAAAAGCCATTCCCGCCCGTGGGCAGGAATGACTGTGATAAGAATGCTGTTTTACTTAATGATCAGTTTGCCGGTATTCATGGCATTTGAATCGGTGATGTACCGGATGAAATAGATCCCGGCATCAAGATGATCCACATTCAATGTGGTGCTGCCTTCAGCGATCCTTTTGCTGATCACCTGCTGGCCGGTCATATTGTAAATGCTCAGGCTGATATCCTCTCCGCTTGTGTTGTCAACATGAAGTATGTTGCTGGCAGGGTTCGGATAGATGCTGATCATATCGCTGTCCAGCACCTCGCCGATTCCGATCGGGTGAACATCGATATAATCTTCTTTCATCATGGTATCTTCGCCGTAATCATTGCTTACGGTAAGGCTTACGTCATACAATCCTTCCATGGCCCAGGTGATGGGTTCGGGTGTTTGCAGGAAAGAAGTTTCCGGTGTCCCGCCTTCAAATGTCCAGGCCCATCCGGTGATGGTTCCTGTCGAAAGGTCACTGAAGTTCACTTCCTGTCCTACGGCAGGATTGGTTGCATCGGCTTCGAAATCAGCTACCGGTGCTGTACCAACCGAGATATAATCGGTCTTTGTAAGCATAGAGGTCTCGCCAAAATCATTTTCAACTTCCAGCGTCACGTCATACATTCCTTCGGTCGCATATAGGATGCCTGCCGGGTTTTGATCCGTTGATGTAGCAGGATCACCGCCTTCGAAGGTCCACATCCAGGACACCATGGTTCCGCCTGTCGACATGTCGGTGAAGTCGGCGGTTCCGCCAAGCAGCACAGTTGTGTCGGCAGCCATGAAGTTAGCTGTAGGTGAGATCACTGAACATCCGGCCATGGGTGTTGCCCAGATGCTGTCGCCGGCAGCATTCATGGTGACATACTCTGTGGAAGCAGCCCAGTTTTCTGCCAGGCCATTGTCGAGGCTCGGATCGCATAATGTGAGTGAGGGGCCGAAACCGTCGCAGAGGGTATCCCATGGCGTAAAGTCGTCATACCTGACGGAGTCGACAAACATGCCCATGGGATCAACCAGGTGGATCAGCTCTCCTGAATTGCTGAGTGCTCCGCTGGTCCACTCTACAGAAGTTATACCGAAGGTATTGTCGACTGCCGGGGCATTGATGGAAAGGACCACGTATTCGGCAGGGTTGAGCACCAGGGGAGCAAAGGTATGTGTTATACCGGCTTCAAAATAGAACCCGTCAAGATCGATCGGATCGGGACCATTGTTATAGAGTTCGATAAACTCGAGTGAGTCGTTTCCGCTTTCCGGCGGGTTGTACATGATCTCGGTGATCACGATAGGAGGAGCGACATAAGGCTCAACAATTTCGAATGTATTCGGGCTTTCGCCAACCGGGCCGCCGCCGAGGTCTGTGATGCGGATGACATAATCATCTCCGACAGGCTGCGACGGAATGATATTCCAGGTGAATGACATGTTGCCCGAAGGAATATTCAGGGCAATGAGTTGCGGTACCCATGTATTCGTGTCAACAATGTCGATCCTCACGGCACCCACATAATTGATGGTATCCCAGGTGATCTCGTGTGTAGATCCCTGTTCCCATATTTCTCCGCCGGCAGGTGATGTAATGACGATGGTAGGTTCATCGGGGAAGTTTTTCCAACCCGGTGTACCCAGTTCAGCCTGCAGGCTTGCTGCCCAGTTTTCCCCCAGCGTGTTATCGAGGTTCGGGTCAAGCAGCGAAAGCGAAGGCCCGTTACCGTCGGGTTCGGTTGGCCAGGGAGAGCTGTCATCATAAGGAACAAAGTCAGCCTGCAGCCTTCCGGCGCTGAACAGGTTTACGTCATCACCACCATTATTCAGGTAAATATTTGTTTGAAGTGTTCCATCCAGATCGGGCGTGAACGGGAAATTCCCATCACTGGAGGTTTTAATAGTATAGTACTGGTCAGGGCTCAATACTGTACCGCTGGGAATTGCAATTGGTGTATTGTCTAGATTTTCATCCTGAATATACCATCCGCCAACATCGATATCTTCTGTAGTATTGTTATAAAGTTCGATCCATTCTTCGTCATTACCCGGGGTATTGTACATGATCTCGTTGATCACTACACCAGCTGGGTCATAAGCATCAACAGTGATCATGACATTGTCAACTTCCCATGCTGCGGCACCATCTGATGTGTTGGAAGTATAAACAAAAGCGAAGTAAACATCGGTATCAATTCCGGACATATCAATTGGTTCTGAGAATGTCCATTCCCAGCTACCCGGAGAAAGTGTTGCCATCAGATCGGTCCATGTGGCAGTGGTAGGATCCCCACCACCATCATAATCGCTCGACCATTTTACCACCAGGTCCGGGCCTGAATAGTTCATTGCGGTATAGAATGAAAAGTATGGGTTTGAACCCAGGGTAAGATCAACACGAGGTGAGATTAGCCAGTCTTCATTATCCTGGGCACCACCTGACCAACCGTTCATATAAGCACAGTTTGAACCATCAAGGCCATTTGAATTGTCACGGTCCCAAACCTGATCACCAATAACGTTAACAGTATCCCATGCCATCCAGCTCCAGTCAAAATCTTCAAAAAGGATCACTGAACTTGTCATGTCAATTGCTTCCGGGTATGTACCATCAGTTTTAAAATCTATAGTTGCTCCACCATTTGTATAAGGGAAAATGGCGAAGTAGAACATGGTGCTTGTTGGCAGGTTGGCAAAGGTATATGCCTCTTCTCCGAAGCTCACATTTTTTACACCTGCACCATCGCTCAAGTCAAGGTCGTCTGTAAAAGGGGTACCATCAACTGGAGGAACAATGTCATCTGCCTCGCTGATAAATACTACATATGCCGATGGTAATTGGGCACCGGTAGCATCTGTCCATGATGTTGTGATACTATTACCAAATCCCATCACTGAGAAATCAGTTGGGTAGTTTGTTGGCTCAGGCAAAGGACCACCAGAAAAAGATTGCCCATTATTCAGGGCACCAACTGTTGCAGTAGCCGGGTCTTGCCAGGTAAAGGCACTGTAGTCGGTTCCGTTTCCTGACAGTTGGAGTGATTCCGTATCCAGTGTAGAGGATGTTTCAGAAACCCCAATATCAACAGAAGTCGAACCATTGGCAGGGCCATCAGTGGCAGTAAAGGTTCCTTCATAACTCAGGAACTGGCCGGTAATCACAGTTCCATCATAACTCAGGCACATACCGTCAGGTCCTCCATTTTGTATTCCTGATATGTATTTATAATAGATGGTGAAATTTCCAACTGTTGTACCTACTGTAAAACCGTCAAGGGTATGGGTGTCATACACGGCACCACCATTTCCATTATACAGGTCAAGCTGTAAAAGTGATAGGTTATAGCTCCCTGGATTTTCAATAACGATTTCGACGAATTCATTGGCATCGGTTCCAGCATTGTCATAGTGGAACTCGTTGATCCAGGCATTTTGCCCCGAAACATTCAGGGCGAAGAGGGCTAATAAAGCCACTAAAAAAGTAGTGATCTTTCTCATAATGTAAATATTTATTAGGTTTAGTTTCTGAAGAAATCCAACGCTTATGTTATACAAAAATCTGCAATTTTGAGCAAAATGTAAAGCGTGAAGGGTTATTTATTTGTTAACAATGTTGATAAAGTGCCTAGTGCCGCCCCCTCCCAACTTCCCGCCAGGTTGAGAATTTGCATTTGGAGCAGTGCCTCGACTACGCTCGGCATGACAGCTGATGACAGTGGATAGGGGAAGGGCGCGGCGCTCCAATGAAAT
>JAZBOU010000179.1:0-11920 GCA_036351275.1 Bacteroidales bacterium | reverse complement strand
TTCATTCTTCTATCTTCAATAAGAAAAAAGATGATTAATCGAAAGTGAGATTTATTTAAGAAGGAGAGGGGATATATCCGAACCTAAGGTATATCGTATAGGTTCGAAGATGACAGATGACTGAAGAAGTAAAAAAAAGCCCTGCTTTTTTTAAGCAGGGCCGTAATATTTTGTAGTGGTAGTTGTTTACTGCAATGTAAACCTTACAGGAAGGTTATACTGAACCCTGACCGGTTTTCCGCGCTGTTTCCCGGGCGTCCATTTTGGCATGCCCTGAACAACCCTGACGGCTTCCTCATCGCATCCGCCACCGATCCCCCTGAGTACGCGCACGTCCGTGATTGATCCGTCGCGCTCAACTACGAAAGTAACATATACCTTACCCTGGATGCCGCTTTCTTTGGCCATTACAGGGTATTTGATGTTGTTACCCAGGTATTTGTAAAGTTCTGCCATGCCTCCTTTGAATTCAGGCATCGACTCCACAACGGTGAATATAGGTGCTTCTTCAACCACCTCTTCTTCTACTTCAATGGGTACATATTCCTCAACTACAGTTTCCTCATCGGCTTCAACATCGATAGTCAGATCTTCCTCTACCTCAACATCATCCTCTACAACATTGATTTGTACAACTTTTTTCGGAGGAGGTGGTGGAGGTGGCTTGACTTTCTGTTCGGTGATCGGGATGATGTCTTCAGGGACATCTTCCACAATACGTTCACCAAATCCCTCAACGGTTTTATCGTATGATTTCCATTCAAAGGCAAGCAATGTTGCAGCAAGTGCAATGATCAGACCGATCTGGGTAAAAATTACCTTTTTGCCTTCAAGATCAGCTTTCGGTGCTTTTTTTGCTTCCATAATATGGTCTTTTACAAGTTTTTACCGATATCGTATACCGGATGGCTAAATTAGTTATATTTTTTAGAAGAATGCAAGTTTTTCTTTTCATTTCTTCCGGCAATGTACCATGTCCCGATCCCCAGAAATGTTCCAAGCACATCAGCTGTGAAATCATAAACGTTTCCATCACGCCCGGGGATAACAAACATTTGCATCACCTCTATGAAAAAAGCAAAAACTATGCCAATTATAATGCTGAAAATCATGGGATTTTGTTTCAATAAGCTGGAAATGCCCTGCTTATGGAACCCTTTGGCCAATAAATACGCATAGGTACCGAAAAGAATGAAATGCAATATTTTGTCAGGACTGAGCCAATCAAGAAATGAAGTGATCCTGGGGATATAGTTGCCGGGCACAAGCGTTAGCACTGCAATAAGCAGTGTCCAGATGAGCCCGGGCAACAAGGGTCGTTTGAACATCAAGGAGTTTAAGCTTCGATTAGCTCTTTGTAATCCTCCGCATCAAGAAGGTCATCCAGGTCGGCGGGGTCCGATATCTTTAGCTTGATGATCCATCCCTCACCATAAGGGTCTTTGTTGACAATTTCGGGATTGGATTCGAGTTCTGCATTGAATTCGAGCACCTCCCCGCTTACGGGCATGAACATGTCGGAAACGGTTTTTACGGCCTCAATGGTTCCAAAAGCTTCGCCAGCGTCCAGTGTCTCCCCTTCTGTTTCCACCTCTATAAACACAATATCGCCAAGTTCTTTCTGTGCAAATTCAGTGATGCCTATCAATGCTTCATCACCATCCACCTTGATCCACTCATGATCTTTGGTGTACTTTAAACTGTCAGGAATATTCATTTTTTGTGGTTTTATTTTGATGGCTCAAAAATACATTTTTTTTAATGATGAGATCCTAATTCCTTACTATTAATAATATTTGATTATGTCAAATAACCCGGATCCCGCTAACAACTGCCCAAGGCCTATTGAGCAAGTGAGAACCGCAGACTGATCCCTCCGTTTGTAGTCGAGTTCTTGTACTGGTTGGAAACAAAAGGATCGTTTATGATCTTGTCGAAAAAGAATCGTATGCTCAGGTTCTGGTTCAACTGGTAATCAATGGATGTGTTAACGGATATGATCTTTTGTCCGGCCGAAACCTGGTTAATGTCTTCATCTATCCGTCTCAGCACTGTCTTGTTGCTTCTGATCGAAAAATCGACCTTTATATCGAGGTCACTTTCCATTCTTGTCTTTCGCCCTCCGCCACCCAGGGCCTTAATGGTAAAACCAAGATTCTTGATCCGGTATCCGAGACCAACAATGATCTCGTTGGTTTTGACCTCAGTAACCTGGTTGTTGGCAAAACTAAGAGTCAGGTTTCGTGATTTCTTGTATTCAAATTTGGTAAAGAGGCTGTTGTGCCAGGTCATGTCGATACCAAACAGGGGGGAGAACTGTTCGGCTATGGAGATGTTGCCGAAATCATATTTTGCGTAATAATCCGACGAATAGGGTTTTCGTGCCGAAGCAGCACCATTGGTCTCCTGATAGCCCAGGTTATTCCTGAAGCCTCCAATAGTATAGGTGGAGGCATAGGCATGCGAAAGAGTGATCTTTTGAATAAACCTTGCCAGGAATTTAATATTCGTTAGCCCTGTAAATGTTATTCGCCAGTTGGGTAAGGGAAAGGTCGGGAAATAGTCCTTATTGGATTGGCTGTCCCTGCCCGAATATGCCTGCAGGAATGCAGGCCGCAATACCTCGGGCGAGGTCGGCCCGTATCCGTCAGGATAATATTCACCGGTAATGGAATCGTAGACATATTGCCCGTTCCAGTTCGGGTTATTCCGCGCAAGTTCCTCGGCAATTTCCGGCCTTAGTTCCTTCATTTGTTCAAATGAGGGCGAGATATTATCCCCGCTTTCTTTTTCAAAGGCAGTCCCCCACATGATATAGGATATACTGAAGCTGCCTGCGTCTGTCGGGCTGAACGAATTAAAAGATTGCAATGAATCAGACCAGCGATAGTATTCCTGGTGGTTCTCTGCATAATTCCTGTCGGCCGTCACCTCTATGTTAAAATCAGGAAATGGCTCAATGGAGGTTCTGAACACAAATGCATCCTGGTATTTCGTAAGGTAGGGTTGGTTTAGCGTTGAATCCCGGGTGATCCAACCATTCTCAGCTGCTTCCTGCCTCAGGTCTTTCTGGCTCCCGAAAGTAAATCCAATGCCGGGTGCTTTTTGTGACAGGTTCGTCCCCAATAAATCCGGTTGTGGTATGAAGCCCGGTAATCCTGTACCGGTGCTTTGTGAGTATGTAATGGTTGTTTTCTTGATACCGAGTACAACCTTTAACAGGCCTTCCCCGGCGATCTTGAAATAGTTAGGCCGTACTTTTTCGGTAGTATCGGATTTTGTTTCCTCCTGTTGCTGCTCTCTGCCGCGATTCCTTGGCGGCGGACCTCCCCGCTGGCCTCTTCCACTCCTTTTGGGAGCAAGCAATTCCTTCAGGTAAGATGACTTGTTATATAATTTATCGAAAGCCAGGTTGCCGTTCAGCTGTATGGTCCTTGAATTTTCAATCTGGTTACCTAATCGCTCCTGTATCGAAAGGGGTGAGGCTGTCCAGCTGTAACTTGTTTGATAGGTAAATGTAGCTGTGGTCCAGTCGAGCAATGGCAATTTGTCTATCGGGATGGTCCAGTTCAGTGTGAAATTTTGTGTGTAGCGGTCCATGTTCCCGAAAGAAAAGATCTGGTCCCTGACATTTACACTATCCTGGGCTTCGTCGTCATACCACTCGCTGTTCTTGTGCTTACTGCCCGGGGCCTCATTGATAAATGTATTGGCCATGGCATTGTATTGCAAAGTGAGCGACTTGGCAAGATCGAATTTAAGATCGTATGAGCGGTCCCAGGTCCAGCTTTTGTTGAAAGTAGGCCTGATCTTGATCAACCCCAGGCTCTTGTCGCGCAATTTCATTTCACCGTAGGATCTGTTCATTTCGGTGTTGAAACTGAAGGACTTGGGCAGATAGTAAAAATTGAAATCTTTTATGATGGTGAGGGCTTTTGATTTGGAAATAAAACCAATCTTCTCAAAGGGCCTCACGTTCTTCGGTGCCAATGCAAAATTATACCCGAATCCACCCCTGTTCTGCTGCAAAAGGTCGTACTCGATATCTACATTCCTGTTATAGATCTCGGAATATGCGTAGGTGACATTGAAATTCTCTATGTCCCATATCTTTGGTTTCTTCGACCCGATCCTGTCTTTACGCACGTTCATGAAGTTGATATTTTTTCGCTGGGTGTAATCCACCACCAGCTTTTTCACCGAGTCCTGCTGGTCCTTGGCAACGTATGAGTCAAGGTCTTGCTGCAGCTCGATATCAGGGTCAAGGGGGTTGTATTCGGGTGTAATATGTGTTTCTGAATAATCGAAATGCATGGGGATCCTTACGCCGGCTTTTTCCGGGAAGAATTTCCCCAGTTGCAGGTCGGTGGATACGTCGAACTGGGTTACCGATTCCAGGTTCACATCACTGATCTTGCTGTCGAGAGATGCAAAACCTGCCGAACTGTGCATACCGGCAACGGTTACCTGCCCGAAGTCGGCCAGCTGGGCCTGCAAGGTAGCTGTGGCGGCCCAGCCACCCTGCTTGTTGAAGTCGGTCAGGCGTAGTTCGTTCACCCAGACTTCTGCACAGATAGGTTCCGTTTCCACTACACCCGGTTTCTTCGGGTTTCTCACACCGATCATGATCGTTTTAACGTCGCTGATGGTGGGAGATCCAAGTACCGTGACCCTCCTGTCGCCGGAATACTCGGTATATGGGAAGGTCAGGCTGACCTGGCTGCCCCCGTTTCGCATGGCAATATTCCTGCGGTGTTTCACGTCGACAAGTTGTTCCAGGTCGATCTCAAAACTGTTTGCAGCAGGCCAGATCGCATCAGGGTCCGTTGCCGGAGTCCCCCAGGGCGTAAAGGTGAGGGGTACCTCGTATTCATAATAGTTTTCGGTGAAATCGGATCCTACCCTGATGAAACAGGTCAGGTCGCCATACTCAAGATCCTGCGATTCGATCGACTTTTCTGCATGTACGAACATCTTCATTTTCTTGTACTGCCGGAAGTCAAAGTCGGTAGTTTTGTATGCTGCACGTGCATCCCCGTCGACGAGATCACATACGTTCAGTACCATCGACTGCTCATTCAACCGGATCAGGTTTGTGGTTCCCAGGTTGATCTCCCTTTCTATTCCCGGAGGGATCACATAAGGGATGGGCTGGCGGTACCCGTTCTCTTCAATATTCAGCGTGGAGATGTCGAAGGTGGTCAGCGCCTGGATATCATCAGGAATATATTCACCGGGGGCAACCAGTGAATTGGTGTACTTCCTCCACTCACCACGCACCAGTTCGAAAGTAGCGAACCTGAGTACTACCGGACGTTCAAAATCTTTGAGGAACATACGCATAAAGCGGATCGACTTGAAGTCTTTTATGTCACCTATCGCGCGGTCGGGCTGGCTGATGGGGATCTTGAACTGGTACCATTTGGTACTGGCTACCTTATTGTTAGGAAGCTTGATGCCCTGTGCAAGGTAAACATCGGTGATATACTGGCTCCCTACTTCCATCTTAGTGGGATCCAGTTCGATCTCATACTGGAAATACCGTTCAGCTTCGCTGAGTGTATTGTCACGGTTCAGGTCTTCCACATCAGGAAGTGTGGTTGCGGCAGTCGGATAGTCCTCAGGGTTCTGGGCATCCGTTGGTGAGTTTCCATCGGGGCCGTTGAACTGCTTATACCTTTCCAGTACACTGCTATATTTCGGGTCCTCGTCATAATCGGAGCCCCTGAAATAATGATAGTTATCGGATGAGGGGTCAAGGAAAGCCTGCTGGTATGCCGCAGAGTTCGGACCGTAAATAGTAGCAATTGTGTCGAGAAATGGATGCAGTCCTGATGCACTGTAAAATGATCGTTCATCTTCATCCCTCAAACCATCATAGCCTATATCCTGGAACTCACGCGAGGCTTCTTCTGTGTCGAATGATTCTACCAGGGCCTGTATATTGGGTACGCGGCCCCACCCGGTGGTATCAACATTCTTAACTTCGGAAGTCGTGGGCATCCCGTTTTCATATGATTTTCTGGAGTCACGGAGCACATCCTCCGAGATATCCCCAAGGTTGAAGTAGAGCGTTCCTTTATTGGTCGAGTCATCTGCAAAAGGATCCATCATCCAGAATTCAATATATTCCACATTGGTGGCTTCAAAGTCGGTTGATTCGATCTTCCGCATAATACCACCCCAGCGTGTTTCCGGACTGTTCAGGTTTCCCTGCTCATCAATACCACTGCTATATGCACTCGGGGCTGCATCATAGTTGTATGGCCCACGTTCCGACGGGTAGTAGGCGAGGTTGAATACCGCAATGTTGGTAGGCGTACCACTGGGGATATCTTTATTCGGGAATACCTCTGTTTCAAGAACCTGCCGAACCGCGTCCTTCGAAAGCTCATCCTTGGTGACATTGGGCGGGACCAGGGAGCTGTTCCTGTCGTAGAAAAGCGGGTCGATGATGTACCAGGCCAGTTTTGCCCTGTTCTTCCCATAGTCGATCTGCCGCTTGAAACTGAAGGCACCGGAGATATTGGTTTCCGGGAAAAGGTCTTCCTGCCCCTGTGGTGTACTCGCCAGGAACCAGGTCCCGTAATTTTTCAGGTCAATGGTAGATTTTGCGCCTTCAAAATCATCGATATAAGAAGTTCCAGTCTTGCCAATGGCTTTGGAATGGCCGGGTATGAAATGAGCGAATTCCGCATTCACGCTGACAACAGATGTTTCCTTGGTGTCAATAAGCGGGATGGCGTCTACGATCTTGGTCAGCAACCTGGATTCGGTCTGGTAGTTCAGGTCAAGGCCCCAGATGGTGTTATTGATCGGGTCGTTTCCATAACTCACCTTCTGGGTCAATGGCCTCTCGCGCAAATTAAGCACCGTACCCCCGATCAGGAAGTTGGGGTTGATCGTATGTTCAACCCTGGCTCCCATCAGTCGCTTGGTCTGGATATTAAAAAGGGTATTGTTTTCCATTGAAACGTTGATGGGTGTGCCCGAATTCAGTATTCCCTCATTGATGATCCGCACCCGCCCCAGGGTGTAGTCAACGGTATAATCAACATTCTCTACCAGCGTCCTGCCCCCTGCAGTAACTTTTACGGAGCCCCTGGGAACGTTAAATGCATTCAGGCTGATCTCCGAACCCGAGGAGGAGGTGTAGTATCCTTCCATTATGTATTTATTCTTGTCGGGATATTGTTCGGCGCCGGTTTTGGTCAGGGTATAGAGCGAATCATAGCAATAGCGGTTTGCAAGGGATGAGTCCCCGCCATTCGTCATGATCTGATTTCTAAGGTAACTGCCAAAGGGCTCCAGTACGGTAAAAAAGATTTTACCGTTCGACGATTGCATGGTACCACCCTGTGTTGCTGCACCGTCGATGAAATCGAAGAGCCCGTCGTCAGGCGGGTTCATTTGCTGGTTCAGGTTATCCAGGTTAAATACTTTGAGCAGCGGAACGCCTTTGATATTTTCGGGGCCTTCAACAAAGTAACCGGTAGGTACCCCGTTGTCGTTTCCCGAGTAAAGGATATTCATGATGAACTTATCGCGATTTACCTGGTAAGCCCCGATCGAATACACGTTTTTCATCATCAGGTCCCACATGGGAACCCGGGTATTGAGAGAAGTACTCTTCAACAATTTTACGCTCAGGCAGGATGGTGCCACAATACCCTGGTCGGAGAACTCACCTACCTGGAAGATGGTGCTGTCCTGACCGATCACAGTGTATTGAAATGAAACTGCAAGGGTCTGGTCGGAATTCAGGGTTGTATTCAGGGAGATGAATCCCAGGCGCGTATTCACGGTATATTCCGAGGGATCAAGCAGGCGTGCGACTTCAACTTTTTCAAAGTCGACACCCGGGTTAAATCCCAGGCTCTTCAGGTAATTCGAAACCGTATTGATATCGCGGATCTGTGCTGTGTCGAGTTCCTTCAGGAGTGTGTTAGAGTTGTTATCAGGCAGGGTACGGCCCGGGATGGGATCAACATTGCTGTTATATATTCGCTTGTTTTCACCGAGATCCTGGAAAGCCACGATGTTCCTGTTCTGCGTAACTGCGGCACCGATATTCGTTACCCAGACTTCAATCCTTGTAATATTGATATCCGAGACTACCTGTGGCAACTCCGACAATGATCGTTCGTAATTATCCCTGAAATATTGCGACAGGAAAAAGTGCTTGTTTTCATCATAGTCGACAGCCGTAAGGTAAAAATCGTTCGACTGGGCACCCCCCTGGACAGTAACACTTGAGGTTTCGCTCTGTTGCTCGGAATAAACAGCCGTTACCATTGTCCTTCCAAACTGCAGTTTGGTTTTGATCCCGAACAGGCTCTGGTTACCGGTGATCAGGGATGTGTTCAGGGGGAGCGATACATTACCTGCCTCGATGAGTTTGATGATCTCATCTTCTTTTCCTTCGTATTTAAGCTGGAGTTTGTTTTCAAAATCAAAGGTCGCCTCGGTATTATAGTTTGTCCTGAATTCGATCTTATCACCGATCTTGGCTACCACATTCATCTGGATCTTCATATCGAAGTCGAAATTGGTAGTCCGGCGCTGCCGTACATTCAGCGTTGGGTTGTCGGTTTTGTTATTCATGACACCAAAGATCAACTCTGCCGATCCCTGGGGACGGATATCAATGGTATTGCTACCAAATATGGTTTCGAAGAATTTTCCGCCAATAAAGATTTCGGGGATTATCCCTTCGGAACCGGCAATACCGCTTGAAGATTGTGACCTTTCCTTCCAGTACGATCTCAGGGAGTTCTTTAGTTCGAAATCCTGGTATTCATCAAAGGTCATATAGCTTGGATTCCTGTAGTTGAGATCGCCTATCTTGTTCTGAAACTTATACTGGTTGGATTCGGGGTCGTACTCGATCTTGGTACTTAAATTAGACGGGTTACCCAGATATAAACCATTTGGCTCTTCAGGTGTATACAGCAGTTCCTCATTGTCGTGGAAAGGATAGATGAGCTGTACGGGTGCTGTAGTATCGGGTTCAATGGTATCAGGCGGCAGCCAGAGAAGGGGAGCAGGTTTGTGCTTATTGCCAACAGCGGAAGTTTCCCACGCTAAAGTGAAAAAGGAAACAAAAACAATAAAAGCAAACAGATATTTAAGTATCCGTATCAATTATCCAAGTTAGTTTTTCCGTCCAATCGACGGTATTGTGCAAATAAAAATACCTCGGCGTTCAGCAGGAACAATTTACAGAAGCTTGAGGGCCTCCCTGATGAGCCCTTCAACAGTTGGCGTAGATTCAGGTGTATTTTCTTTTATACCGGTAAATGCTTTATCAAGCGCCTTCTCTGCCTGTTTCCTGTTAAACCCTAAAGAGGTCAATGCTGTTAACGCATCATTAAAGAGCGTATTGTGTGTTATAGTATATTTTTCTTCTAATATATAGCCGTCTTTTGCAAGTTTATCTTTCAGGTCGATCACGATTCTCTGTGCCGATTTGGCCCCGATTCCTTTTATCGACTCCAGAACTTTGACGTTATCGTTGGTGATTGCCGTACTGATCTCGTCAGGAGAATAGGATGAGAGAATGAGCCTGGCTGTATTTGCTCCAACGCCGGAAACTGAGATCAGGTGCCTGAACAACTGCCGCTCCTGTTCCGTTGAAAACCCAAATAACATGTGGGCATCCTCCCTGACGATCAAATGTGTATGAAGCTTACAATGCTTGAGATCCTGGATATGGGAGTATGTGAAGACTGAAATATTAATGTAGTATCCTATCCCATTAACATCAAGCACGGCATAGGCCGGGTTGGCTTCCGAAATCGTTCCTTCAAGGTATGCATACATATCTAATACGTATTATGTAAATAATACGGCTACAAATCTAATAAATAAACTACTCCCCAAAAGTGTGAGTGTTGAAGGATGAAAATTTAGAAGGGATAAAAATTATTTTATCCTTGTTCTCAAAGGCCAAATATTAGTAGCTTTGCGCATTGCTGTTATTTAATTAACAATTCATTGCCGTATGGACAATCTGTTTCGCAAAGATGCCCTCATCTATCATTCGGAAGGGCGCCCCGGAAAAATCGAAGTTATCCCAACAAAACCGTATTCAACCCAGCGCGATCTCTCACTGGCATATTCGCCCGGTGTAGCCGATCCGTGCCTGGAGATCAACAAAAACCCCGATGACGTATATAAGTACACTGCCAAGGGAAACCTGGTTGCTGTTATTTCCAATGGCACCGCTGTCCTTGGCCTTGGAGATATCGGGGCAATAGCCGGTAAACCCGTGATGGAAGGGAAAGGTTTGCTGTTTAAAATATTTGCCGATATCGATGTATTTGATATTGAAATTGACGTAAAGGATGTGGACAGGTTCGTGGATACTGTTGTGGCTATAGCACCAACTTTCGGGGGTATTAACCTGGAAGACATCAAGGCCCCGGAATGTTTTGAAATAGAAGACCGCATCAAGGAAGCACTTGATATCCCGGTAATGCATGATGACCAGCATGGCACTGCTATCATCACCGCCGCCGGACTGCTTAACACGCTCGAACTGACCGGCAAGAAGATTGAAGAACTGAAGATCGTGGTGAATGGGGCAGGGGCATCTGCCGTCTCATGCATCAGGTTGTATATTGCACTTGGTGTTCGAAGAGAGAATATTATCATGCTCGACAGCAAGGGGGTGCTCAACCAGGAACGGACGGACCTGAACACGGTAAAACAGGAATTTGTTTCCAAAACAAAGGCCAAAACCTTAAAAGAAGCTGTTGAGGGGGCCGATATGTTCCTTGGATTATCTGTTGCCGGGGTTCTGAAGAAAGAATACCTGAGCACTATGGCTGAGAATCCTGTTGTGTTTGCCCTGGCTAATCCGGTACCCGAGATTGGTTACCAGGAGGCCATGGAAACCAGAAGCGACCTCATCATGGCCACAGGGCGTTCAGATTTCCCGAACCAGATCAACAACGTACTCGGTTTCCCATTTATTTTCAGGGGTGCCCTGGATGTGCGTGCTACCACCATCAACGATGAGATGAAACTGGCAGCTTCCAAGGCGCTGGCCGAACTGGCCAAGGAACCCGTGCCGGAAGAAGTGAACATAGCTTACCATGAAAAAAACCTGAAATTTGGCCGGGAATATATCATCCCGAAACCAACCGACCCAAGGCTGATCATTCATCTTGCCCCGGCTGTGGCCAAGGCGGCCATGGATACGGGTGTTGCCCGTAAGCCAATTGAAGACTGGGATGTGTACCGCGAAGAACTGAGTAAACGACTGGGCATCGGTAACCCGCTGATTCGCCAGATCAAAGGACGGGCAAAGAGAAATGTTATGCGTGTGGTGTTCGGTGAAGCCGAAGATTACAATATGCTCAAAGCAGCGGAAATTGTACGAAATGAGCAGACAGCCATACCTATATTGCTTGGCAATGTTGAAAACATCAAGAAGATCATAAAGGAGAACAGCCTTGAACTCGACGGGGTGGAGATCATCGACCCCAGGTCGGATGCCCTTGAAAGCAAACGGACGGAGTTTGCCAAACTGCTTTTCACGAAGCGACAGCGAGAAGGCATTACCATCAAAGCAGCCCACGACCTCCTGATCCATCGGAATTATTTTGCACCCATGCTGGTCGAGACCGGTTATGCCGATGCCATGATCTCCGGACTGACAAGGAACTACCCCTCGACCATAAAGCCGGCACTGGACGTGATCGGGATCAAGGAAGGAAGCTCCCTTGTCTCAGGTATGTATATCATTAATACCAAGAAAGGGCCATTCTTCTTTGCCGACTGTACCGTAAACAAGAACCCGACCATGGAAGACCTGGTCGAGATCACCTTGCAAACAAAGTATGCGGTAGAGCAGTTCAGGATACAACCAAGAATAGCCTTTGTTTCGTATTCAAACTTTGGGTCTAATCCCGGG
>JAZBOU010000178.1:0-57654 GCA_036351275.1 Bacteroidales bacterium | reverse complement strand
GTCTCCCCGCCAGGGCTCGAACCTGGGACCCGCTGATTAAGAGTCAGCTGCTCTGCCAGCTGAGCTACGGAGAGTTTTGGGGATGCAAAATTAAAACTTTTTGGAATATAAATCAGGCAGAAAGATATCAGAATTCTGATTTCAATCTCTGAATTCTGATATCATTTGTCCTTAACACATCTGATGCTCAGTGCATTATTCTTATCCCAGCTTACCCTGTGGATCCGTTTCTGCGGGCCGTCGATGGCAAAACACCATGCTTCTTCAGCCTTGCGGCCGGTATCGGCAGTCCAGAAATAAGCCCAGGTGTTGAAATACGAAAAACGCCCGTCGTAGCGGCGGACGCCCTCGGGAAGGGCAGAAAATCCGCTGCTGTTGGTATTGCTCTCATCGCCCCCTTTCCAGCGCTGGCTGTTCACATCCTTTAAGGCTGCTCCTGCGATATGCTCACCACCCAGGTGCTTGATCAATACATCCCACTCGGATTTATTCGGCAAATGCCATCCTTCGGGACATACCTCACAGGCGCGTTCCCAGTCGTACAACAATCCAAAGGTATCGCCACGGGATTCCTTGTCGTCGTAAGCCCAGTAGATGCCACTCTCAGGCTTGAACCGAAGGTTTTCCTTCATCCAGACCTGGTCGCCGATCTGAACGAATTCATATACATTGCCATCACGGTCATCGGTGAAGGTGTTGGATTTTTCAGTTGTACACGAAAAAAATACAATGAAAAAAATGGATAAAGAAAACAAAGAAATGAGTTTACGCATGTTTTTGGTTTTTTTGGCTAAGCAAATATAATTTATTGGAAATAGATTACAAAATGCGTTTAGTTCGCTTGTGGGTTCCGGGCTCCAGACTCTAAATTAATCCAACATCCAACCTCCATCATCCAAAATCCATTTTGCGTATCTTTACCCAACCAATGAACCCGATATCCAAATATTTGTCTCTTCTTGCCGTCCTGATCATATTGGGGATTCAGGTATCCTATGGCCAGCAAAAGACAAAGGTAAGGCTTATCCGCTCCGACGAACTCCTCATGGATAATCAGTTTAACCCTGATATCCAGCGCCTGATCGGGAACGTGGTGATGCTCCACGACAGCACCTATTTTTATTGCGACAGTGCCTGGCTCAACCGCAAGCAGAACAACTTCCGCGCATTCCACAACGTGCATATCAACGTGAGTGATACCCTGGATATTTATTCTGATTCACTTAATTACGACGGGTCTAAACGTATCGCTGACCTGTATGGGAACGTGAAACTCATTGATAACCGTGCTACACTCACTACAGAGCATCTGACCTACGACAGGAATACCAATATTGCCCATTATTATGTAGGGGCCACCATTGTGAGCGACAGCAATGAGCTGGTTAGCAGGATCGGACATTACTATACAAATTTAAAAGAAGCACGTTTTCGCGACAGCGTGGTGCTTACCAATCCCGATTATGTGATGAGGTCGGATACCCTGCGTTACAACACAGCTTCAAAAATGGCCTGGTTCGAAGGGCCATCCACCATCGTGGGAGAGGAAGACAGCATTTATTGCGAAGACGGATGGTACAATACCGATTTGGATGTGTCGCGCATGAAGAGGAATGTATTTATCCGGCACAACGAACAAATATTGCTGGGCGATACGGTGTTTTACCGGCGTTCCCCGGGTTACGGCCTGGCCGAGAACAATGTAACCCTCCACGATACAGTACAGGATGTTTATGTTTACGGGCATTTGGGTGAATACGATGATGAACTGCATTATGCCTATGTCACCGATAGTGCCCTGGCGGTGATGCCGGATAAAAAAGATTCGCTCTACCTGCATGCCGATACCATGTGGATCATCAGCGACAGCAACGGAAGCGCTGAGGTCATGAAAGCCTATTATAAGGTGAAATATTATCGCAAGAGCCTGCAGGGCATGTGCGACAGCCTGGTATACCACTTCCCCGACTCGACGATCATCATGTACAACGATCCCGTGATGTGGTCGGACGAGAACCAGCTTACTTCCGATTCGGTAAAGATCGTGATCGCCAACAGCCAGATCGATACCATCGTGTTTTACAATTCCTGCTTCATCATCTCAAAAGATGATACGGCAAGCTACAACCAGATCAAAGGACGGATCATGATCGGTTATTTCAAAGACAATGAGATCAACCGGATCAGGGTGACCGGGAATGCGGAGACCCTGTATTACCTGAGGGAGGAGAACGATGACCTGATCGGGATACAGAAAGCCATCAGCAATAAAATGGTGATCTATATCGACAGCAGCCAGATCAGGGGGTTCACATACATCGACAAGCCTGATGGCGCTATACACACCATAGGAGAGCTTGGACCTGATGAGCTCATACTTCGTGATTTCAAATGGATAGAAGGAAGGCGGCCGATGAAGAAAGAAGACGTTTTCATTTGGTAAAGCAAACCTTACTTCAAAGCCATTGAATGATTAGTGATTAGATCCTATTGATTATTGAAGAATGGTAGTGAAGAAATTCGAATGATCTGAAATTAGAATTCTTCTTTAACAATCTTTACTAATCTCTAATCAATAGGATATCATCACTCAAAAAGCCTTATCCGCAGTGAAAAAAGCGATTCACCAGCTTCAATATCTCTGCTTCATCTTTTCCGATATCCTGGCGGAGGGTCTTGTCGTTGAAACTTTTCAGGTATGATACTATCCACTCGAGCATGCCTTCGGAAAACACGCCATACTGAGTGTAGATATCCTTTTGTGAAAGTAATGCCTCGGCTGATTCCCAGCAGGAGCTCGGGAGTACAGAAAGGGAATCCATCCTGGCTTTGTTTTCGTCCATAAAAATATTCACGTCTACGTAGGTCTCCTCTGCATACTTGAGCGGGTCTTTCATCTGGAAGCCGTGCCGTGCTGCGACGGTAAGGCCGGCCAGGAGCAGGTAAATATCTGCAGATCCGTCGGGGCAACGGAACTCAACAGTCTGTTTGTTGGTATAGGAACCTGTTGTCGGGCCTTCCTGGGGGTTGGCCTGGTGCAGCATGTCTTTTTTTGCTGACCACCCCAGCGGCACCCTGACCAGCACAGAACGGTTGCGGTCGCCCCAGCAGATATTAGTAGGTGCTTCCTGGTGAGGGACCAGCCTGAAATAAGAGGTTGGATTGATATTACCGAAAGCAGTCAGCGAAGGTGCCAATGTCAGATACCCGGCGATGGCTTTCTTTGCAATGTCGCTCAATCCGTTCTCGTCGACCATCATATTTTCTCCATCCTTCATCAGACGGGTGTGTACATGCAATCCGCTGCCGGCTTTTCCAACAGTGATCTTAGGTGCAAAAGTTACGGTTACTCCGTATTTATAAGCCAGGGTACGCAATATCCATTTGGCTACCATCAGCTGGTCGGCAGCATCCTCCACATTTACCGGAAGGAACTCGATCTCATTCTGTTCGTATTCCGTATCTCCAACCACAAAATTGCCCACCTCCGAATGACCGTATTTGATCTTGCCTCCGGACTGCGCTATGGCTGCCATGGCTTCAGTACGCAATTCTTCCCATTTTGTAAATGGGGTCGACTCGTGGTATCCCCGCTGGTCTTCTGCTTCATACAAGGTCTCACGTTCAAAGATCACGTAATATTCAAGTTCACCCATAGCTTCAAACTCCATTCCTGTGGCTTCTTTGAATGAATCATGGGCTTTCTTGAGGATATATTCCGGGGCGCTTTCAAGCGGATTACCCTCTTTATCAAAGTATGAACAAAGGATATCCAGGGTCGGAATATCCGTAAATGGATTTACAAAGGCAGTTTTGTAGCGGGGCATGACATAAAGGTCGCTGGATCCTGCCTCAATAAAAGAGAAGAGGCTTGAACCATCGACACGCTCTCCGCTGGTGAGGATATTATCGAGATGTTCCCTGCTGTTGATGATGAAGTTGAGGGTTTTAAGTCTGCCGTCCCATCCGGTATAGCGGAAATTTACCATACCTATATTGTAATCTTCACAATAACGAATGAGGTCATCTTTGGTAAATTCTTCGGGAGGCTTGTTGAGATATTGTACGAGTGGGTTCGGATTCATTGTGTATGATTTTTCAAAAGGACGGTAAACTTAGTAAAAAACTTCAATTGAAGCACAAGTGCTTTATTAATTTTGGATTATGGATGCTGGATTTTGGATTAATTCTGAATTATACATTCTGAATTTAAATTAATCCAACACCCAACCTCCAACACTCAAAATCAAGATAAAATGCTCATATTTGTACTCCGATTTATGATTGATGGATACCGAACTTAACAAGGTCCTGCGCTTTTTCCAGCTAAAGCGTATTATCATACCCCTGGTACTGGGGCTTGGTGTAGCTTCTTTCCTGCTCATCAGGGACTTCAACAGGGACGCATTCCTGCAGATCCACTGGTCGGTATACACTTTCCTCTGGCTGTTCTTTGCATTGTGCCTGCAGGCCATACGTGATCTTGCCTATATGTACCGCTTACGAGTGCTTACCGACAGGCAGATCAGCTGGCGCCATAGCTTTGATGCGATCATGCTCTGGGAGTTTGCTTCTTCTATTACGCCATCCATCGTGGGGGGGTCGGCTATCGCTCTCTTCATCGTTAACAAGGAAGGGATCTCCATGGGGCGGACCACAGCTATCGTTATGATCACGGCCATGCTTGATGAACTCTTCTACATCACCATGGTCCCGGTGGTGATACTGGTGATCGGTATCGATAACCTTTTTGTAGCAGATGCGGGATTTTTAATGAACCTGGGTGGACAAGAAGCCTTCATTTTTGGCTATGTTTTCATCCTGACATTGACTACGGTCATTACCTCAGCCATTTTTATCAGCCCGAAGGGATTTAAAAGGATAATAGTTTCATTTGCCTCCCTGCCTTTCCTGAAACGATGGAAACATAAAGCAGTGCAAACCGGCGACGATATCATTACGACCTCCCGTGAGATGAAAGGTAAATCCTTTATGTTCTGGTTCAAGGCCTTCGGTGCCACCGTGTTTTCCTGGTCGGCCCGTTTCTGGGTGGTGAATGCCCTCATTATGGCATTTCGTGCTATCCCGGGTGAATTCACCCATATTGGAGATCAATTCTTGATATATGGCCGTCAGTTGGTAATGTGGGTTATTCTCCTTGTTAGCCCTACTCCTGGAGGCAGCGGCGTAGCCGAATATGCTTTTCCCATATTCCTTGGGGATTTCATCCCCTTCGGGCTGGAAACGGCCATCGGGCTCCTCTGGAGGTTACTCAGCTACTATCCCTATCTCTTTATCGGATTCTTTATCCTGCCATTCTGGATCAGGAGGGTTTATGTAAAAGAAAAGATTTCACGGAGAAAAATGGATAAAGGGCTTTAAAAGCTGAATATTGGATCCTGTGAGGCCAAATATTGAGCAAAAGCTATGATCAGATCGCACCATCATGGTACTTTAATGCTTTTAGAACAGAGTCTTTATAGGTTCGGCTGATCGTAAGCTCATGGTCTCCCAGTTCAATCGAATGGGAAGTAAAGGCGGTGATATAGGATGTGTTGATGATATATGATTTATGAATCCTGAGGAAATGGGAATCAGGAAGCTGTTTTTCAAGTGCACTGATCTGGAGTTTCGACACCACGCGTTTCCCGGCAGTGTGTATCCTTACATATTCCTTCAGGCTTTCGATGAAAATAATGTCCTTCAGGTATATCTTGCGTACCTTCTTGTTTTCTTTGGCATACATAAAAAGATCACCCGACAGGGCGTTTCCTTTCTCGTCCAGTATGACCGGGCTGTTGTCCCGTGAATCGAAATACTTGTTCATGGCCTTCAGGAAGCGATCGAAAGGTACAGGCTTAAGCAGGTAATCGATCACATCGTATTCAAACCCTTCTGGAGCAAAATCACGATAAGCCGTAACAATGATCACTTTTGGAGGATGCGACAGGGACCCAAGGAATTCTATACCTGTTAGTTTAGGCATCTGTATATCGAGGAACATCAGGTCGATTTTGTTTTGTTTTAACAATACCATCGCTTCCATGGCATTTTTACATTCCCCAGCAATTTCCACATTGGGAATATTTTCCAGGTGCTTCCGGATTACCCCCCGGGCAATAGGTTCGTCATCTACTATTATACACCTTGTTTTCATGCTTATTCGTTTTGAATTGATAAATCGATGACCAGATTTGCATGGAAGCGCGTCCCGCTTTTCTTCAGCGTAAGTCTGAAATGATCAGGATACTGTAGCTCTAGTCTCTTCCTGAGGTTCTGCAGCCCTATTCCTTCTTTAATCCTTCTTTCGCCCTCCGTGTCTGCATTTTCGATTGTATTGATCACCTCATAGTATAACTGGGTGCCATTTATTTTTAGCTTGATGAATATCAGGTTTTCATCAGCCTGGTTTTTTGTGCCATGTTTAAATGCGTTTTCCACAAATGCCAGCAGAATGAATGGGGCAATTTCCAGTTTACCATATCGTGAAGGTTTGTTAAATTCCACCTTCAGCTGTTCATCATACCTGATCTTCTCGAGGCCAATGTAATTTTCAAGAAGTTTAACCTCCTTTTTAAGTGGGATTAATTTCATGTTGCCTTCATATAACATAAAATCAAGCATTTCAGACAACTTCACGACAACTTCCGGTGCCAGGTCGGATTTCTCGAGTGTCAGCCCATACAGGTTATTCAGGGTATTGAACAAAAAGTGTGGATGGATCTGGGATTTAAGGTATTTTAATTCGGCTTCTCGTAACTTCAGCTCTGTTTGTATCATATCACGCTCCAGCTTTTGCTTTTCCTGCAGGCTTACCAGCCAGTGTTTTGTGATTTTTATTGCTGACGCGACCCCCGTTATCATCAGCAGGATCACCAGGGTCCAGAGCAAACGGTTTGGGATGAACACCAGTGGGCTTCCCCATTTATCGGCACCGTGAAAGGTAGTTATGATCAAATACGCAGCTGGCTCTTCTACCAATACGCCATATACAATGATAAATATGATCAACGCGGGAAAGAAGATGCGGTATTTCTGGGTGTAAAGGTATCGGGGGATGAGGAAATAAAGAACAAAGTATGCTGCGAACATATCAAGCGGCAACAGGGCCAGGTTAAGCCCGGCCGCTTGCAATAAGTTGTTTCCTAATAAAGCAGCGGGGAACATAAACAAGGAATAGACACAAATCCAGAACAGAACATGTGAAAGAATCCTGTATTTCTTTGGGAAAAGGTTTTTCATATGACTGCAATTCCAGGTAAATATAGGATTAAAAGATAAAATTCAGCTCACTTATATACGTCCGACCCTCTCCTATGGCCCAACGGCCATATACAACTGACGAGGTGCACAGAACAAGTTTTTTATGAATGGCGGCCGCCAGATCATGCCATTCGTAGAATTTTTTTTTAACGGATAGGGCTGGCATATATATTTGGATAAAAAATAATGATGGCCATGATCAAATTTCGAATGAGCTGGATCGGGATGAAAATGATACTTCTTGCATTTCTCATGTTTTCAAGTATTTCTGGCAAGGCACAACATATAGGTGTCATTGATGCCGAAATCATGAAAAAGCGACTTGACAAAGTGGCGGCAGACCTTAATCTTCCCGGCTATAGTTTATTCCTAGGGCAGGAAGGGAATTTTTCATGGACTGCGTCCTATGGTTATGCTGATCTTTTGAAAGGGAAGAAGGCAGATGCGGAAAGCTGTTACCAGTGCGCATCCATTACCAAACCAATAGCAGCATCCCTGCTGTTAATGTTGGTGAATGAAGGGAAATTGTCGCTTGATGATCCTGTATTGCCATATGTGTTGCCGGTTTTGAAACAATATGGTATCCCAATTGATGAATCGGTAGGTGAGATCAAGGTAAAGCACTTGCTTTCACATACGTCCGATGCCCCGCCGGGAACATATTTCCGCTATGATGGCGACAGGTATGCGCTCTTGAGTATATTGCTTGGGGAAGTCAGCGGAAAAAGCCCTGAAGATTGTTTTATGTCAGAATTATGTGTTCCATTCGGAATGGAACATACCGCACCATGTACCATGCTTGATGATTTCCCAGATATACAGGAACATCTGGCGGAGCCTTATTCACTGAGCGATGATAATGAACTTAAAAAGGGCTCATACACAAACAGTTTTAGCACAAGTGCAGGACTGGTATCCAACGTGAAGGATCTGGCAACCTTCATGTCGGCATATTTTAATAATTGTATAATACCGGAAAAGCTGGTAAAGCTGAGTACGAAACCCTTTGCAATGAAGCAGGGAGCCACGGCATCCTATGGATTAGGCTGGCATGTGGAACACGTATTTGGTATCAAAACAATCTGGCATGCCGGCTATGGATACTGTACCTCCGGCCTGATCATGTATATTCCTGAATTTGGCCTCAGTTTTGTTATCCTGTCAAATAGCAATATGTTGAGCAAGCCATTTTCGCATGGACTGCCGCAGCTTTCAATACTGGAATCACCTGTTGCACTTGAAGTTTTCAGGATGCTAATACGAACGAAAAGGGGAGAGGTGCGTTTGCCGAATATTGATTGGGATTCCCACAGCAATGATCAGATAATGAGTATGTACAATAATGCAGGCAGTGAAGCAAAAATCTTCATGCAAATGGAGGCAAAAGCAATGTGGAATATTGCACGAGTACATAAAGATAGCATGCAACAAGAAAAATTACTGGCTTTATACAGGGAATTTCAACCAGGCAAGGCAGAAGCAGGGATCGCGGGAGGGCAAATTCTTTCATGCCTCAATGTAAATGATAAGGCGCATTTAATTGATACGATCACGATCACCCGTCAGCAGATTGTCCGTATCAAAGCCATCGCCGATGGAGGCTATTGTGCGTATTTCGGAATGTATGATCAGGTCTGGATCGAAAATAGTTCCGGGGATGAGATCTGGCATATGAACCCGCTGCACACGGAGTTTGCAGGAGGTCATCCCAGGAACAGGCTGGCCAGCCTTGATATTATTTTACCGGGAGGTGATTATATCATTCATTATGACAATACAGTTTCTCCATACAATCATTATAAGGGACACTGGGAAGCATTTCCTCCCTCTGATGATCTTTGGGGTATCATGCTAATCTCCGTAAATTAAACTTTAAGGTATTTATGTTCAAAGAAGGTAGCAGATCCGGCAGATCAAATTTATTTTCAGACTTCTCAGGGATACTAATATTCCTGGCTTTAATCCTCCAGCCAGGCCTGATAACTGCTCAGGTAACAGACAATGACGCCAGGGAAAAGCATTACGGGCTTTTCATGGATGAGGTGAATAAAATGGAAAATGAAGGCAGGTTTGAAGAATCGAAGACCTTCCTGATCGATCAATGGGATAATTTCCCGGGACATTGGTTTGATATGGCCAGGGAGCTGGTATACATCAATAAAAAAACAAATCAATTTCAGGATAATCTTCCAATATTCAAGGAGGGCCATGAACGGGGTTACTTCTTTTTTCTGCATCCGCAATTGCCTTCATGCAAACCCTATCTTCAATATGATGCGTTTCAGGCAATAGCTGAGAAAGACATGGCTTTGCGGCAAGAAGCCATAAAAAGATCTGAGCTCACCTGGGAAATCCGTCTACCTGAAAATTACAGTGGGGATAAGACCTGGCCTCTGATTATGATCCTGCATGGTGGAGGTAGTTCAACAGATCGTGCGAAGGAACACTGGGTATCTCCTCTTTTAAGCAAATATTTTATAACGGTGTATGTACAGTCCTACTTGCATTATGATTCCCATTCATACGGGTGGCGGAAATATGATCCCAGGGCCCGGGAAGGACTTGTTGATTGTTATAATTCCATAAAAGCAAAGTATAGCATCGATACTGCATCCATCAGTATTTGCGGGATATCTGCCGGAGCCACCATGGCAATGGATGCATATGTTTCTGAGCTGTTTCCATTAAGTTCTGTTCTAGCATTCAGTCCATCTTTGCCTGCCGAATTTTATGTTTCACTGAAGGAAATGACGGTCAGCGAAGAAAAGTCAGCCATGATCATGATTGGTGAGCTTGATACGGAAAAAAGACTCAGCGAGTGTGAAGAAATGGCCCGGGCCCTGGATTCGGCCGGATTGAAATGTTCAATGGATATTATCCCTGGGCTTGGGCATGATTATCCGATGGAATTCACATCAAGGTTAAATTATGCACTCTGGAAAATGTATCCCGGCATGATGATAAATTCCAACAGACCTTTAAAAGTTATTGACCTTGATGGAGACGCTTATGAGATTGGATACCGCCATGGAAGCATTCTGAAGGATGAAATCAAGGAGATGATCCTTCGCTGGAAAGATGTTCTGAAAGAGGAGTACGGCATTTGCCCCGATGTGGCAATAGGAAAGTTTTTCGCCGAAACATCATATATACATTACGTTCATGAATATGCACGTGAACTGGTTATGGAAATTCAAGGAATAGCGGATGGATCCGGGATCCCTTTTAAAACCATGCTTGCATTCCAGATGAGCGAGGAATTTGAAGTGCAGGGGAAACGGCTTTTCCCCTCAAAATGCACTGCAGTGGCTATCCCTGCAAAAGAAGGGAATGCACCTATAGTAGCCCAAAATATGGATCCGCCGTTGTTTCTCCAGGGATACCCAACATTACTTAAAATTCATAATTACGATACCAACTCAGAAATTATGGTGTTCACCGTTCCCGGGCTTATCGGACTGAATGGGATGAGCAGGCATGGCTTTGCTGTTGCCTGCAATGGGATCTCCATGTTGAATTCTGCCGCTGATGGAATGCCGGTAGCTTTTGTCATGAGAAAACTGCTTGCTATGGAATCACTTATGGGGGCAGAGGCATATCTGAAACAAATTAAGCATGCAACTCCACAGGCCTACACAGTGGGCGACAGAAAATCCGTCATATGTTATGAATGTTCTGCGAATGAGTGCAAACCATATATTACTTTTAAAAAAGAAGGAATTGTTTTGCATACCAACTTCTCGATCGCAAACAAGGATTTCAACGAATACTATGTAAAGCTGTTGTCAGAATATGGAAAAACAGTTGAAGACCCCTACTTCTGTCCAAGGTTTTACCTGCTTTATGACATAATCCAGGAACAAATTGAAAATATGGATCAAAACTTCCTGAAGAGTGTGCTCAGGTTAGATAAGCCGGAGATCAGCCCCATACTCAATAAAAATACCTATGGCAGCAGTATCATGATCCTGGGGGAAAGACCGGACATGCACATTTGCACAGGTAAAACGCATGACCAATTTACTCAACTCACATTTGAATAATAGCTATGACCGGATACATCAAATCCATATTTATTGTCATGATAGGGTTCGTTACCATGGAATTAAGCCTGGCCCAGGAAAGTATCCCTGAACAGATTAAGCAATACCTGCATCTTGTACATCAGGAAGGATTTGGCAACTGTTCACTCGATGTTGAAGGAGCGATCGCGCAGCAAGGAGTTAGAATGTTTAATCCGATGTTAAAGGAATTTTATGCAGATCCGACGGTGTTACCTGTATTCCTTGAAAGTTTTTCGGATAAAATGCTGGACATGCATGCAACGAACGTTGAGAAGGCTCAGTACGCTTTTCGCCTGATGGGAGCTCCGGCCGGCGGGATAGGACCCCCGCTCGCCGGCACAGGATCAGCTGTACAACGTTGTTTTACCGAGGAGGAACTTTCGGGGTGGGTGGATGCATTGGTTGAAGAAAAGGTTATCCTCGAAAACATAAAGGAAAATATAGCATGGGAAAGAACAGCATTCAGTGTACGGAATCTCGTAATCTACCTGATCAGGGCTATGGAAAGCACCGACCACCTTTTTAAAGAATTCAGTAAGAGCGTATTATCCGGGCCGGAGGAAATGTCAATGAATGATCGGGAAACCATGGACTGGCTGCTAAAGCCTATCCTGCAAAAGGAATTGTCAGAATGCTCTTCAATAAATGCATATGAACACGCGGATCTGCGAAAATTAAGCTACGCAAGCCGAACATTGATGGAATATATTAATACAGCTTTACAAATGATCCGCGAATGCAAGGATAATGATATAGCAGAAAGCTTTTCCTTTACGAGTAAATACGGCCAGATTGCATTGCTGGGTGCAGGCAGTGATACGTTAAGCGGTCCATATGCTCTCATCATTGACCTGGGGGGAGATGATGTGTACAGCGGTGGAATTGCCAGTTCGGGTAATATCCCGGGCAGAAGCGGAATCCTAATCGACAAGGAGGGTGACGACACCTATCTTTCGGGTAATGATATGTCGGTTTGCCAGGCAAGCCTGGGTGCAGCGATCCTGGTCGATATGGCCGGAAATGATTCCTATGAAGTTACGATGCCAGGCCTTTCATCATCAATCTTTGGCTTTAGTTATTTAAAAGACTGCGGTGGTGATGATCGATACCTGGCCAATAGTCCCCACTCGCTTGGTTCAGCAATAAGCGGAATAGCCATACTGGAAGATTTGAATGGCAATGATTTCTATTCATCAGGAAGTTATTCACAGGGATATGCCGGCCCCAATGGAGTTGCTGTTCTGGTTGATGCAGATGGCGATGATGAATTTGGATCATCGGAGAATGAAATCATTTCTTTTGTTCAGGGAGCATCAAAAGGAAGATGGGCAGAAGCTACGGATGGCCATAGCCTGGGCGGTGGATGTGGCTTTTTAATAGACGGAGGGGGTAACGATCATTATCATGCCGCCAGTTTTGCCCAGGGAGCGGGCTACTTTTTGGGAGCTGGATTCTTCTTTGAAAGAGAAGGGAACGATTCATATAACACTTCAAGCCATTCTCAGGCATACGCAGTGCACTACTCACTGGCCTGCCTGGTCGAGCTCAACGGGAATGACCTTTATAATACGGAAAGCGACACCTCGAAGATCACGCAGCTGATCGCTTCGGGCAGGGATCACTCAGCCGGCATTCTCATCGAAATTGAAGGGGATGATGAATATTGCTTTGGAAATCGTTCCGTGGGAATTTCCGATATGGAGGGCGTGGGCATCTTTCTGGATATGGAAGGATCAGATACATTCCATCACTTTCGGAATGAGATATATCCCGGTAGCGGCTCAATGGGAAAAACGTTTAAAAGCGGCAGGATGATGCAACGATTCAGTATTTCAACTCTTAGAACGAAGTCCGAATCGATCTTTATAGATGTTAAACCAAACGAATGATCATGCGAGATTTATTAAAGAGAACAGTATTTATACTTCTGATCACATGCCTGTTTAGCAGTGCCTCAGCCTGTACAGCATTTTTTATCCATCAAAACGGGGGTATATTCCTGTGTAAGAACTTTGACTGGATGGATGGAGAAGGTATGGTAATGTTCAGTCCTTCAGGTAAACAATATCATGACCCGGTAACAGGCACTTCATGGACAGCCCGGTACAGCAGCATTACATTCTGTTATAAACAAACTTCCAATACTGTTGGTGGCATGAATGAGGAAGGGCTGGTGATAGAAGAGTTATCCGCTTTACCATTTTCCTTTCAGGAGAAAAGCGATAAATTACAAGTAAACGAGTTCCAGTGGATTAGCTATCACCTTGATAATTGTGCCAGCGTTGAAGAAGTGGTCAGAAACCAGCAAAACATCAATCTCGTACCGGAGGAGCATTGTCTCCATTACATAATAGCAGACGGACAGGGCGATGTCGCAGTAATTGAATTTGCTTCCGGGGGATGTATTGTTTATCGCGGGGATGAACTCCCATACCCTTTACTGAGTAATAATCCATACGCAAGCTCATTAAGGTACCTGGCCAGTTTTAATGGTTTTGGCGGAAGCATGCCTGTGCCTGTCAGCAAAGGTTCCTGCGATCGTTTTGTTATCGCGGCAAAACAACTGCAAAACATCAGCAATAACGCAAATGTTTGTGTGAATAGTTGTTTTTGCATGCTCGACAACGTACAGCAATACGATACGCAATGGCAGATTGTTTACAATATCCGGGAGCGACAAATCTATTTCAGGGTTAGCGATTCTTTCTTTCTTCATCGCATCAACCTGGCTGCTTTTATGGTTAACCCGGGCACGGAGGGCTTCAGTATCTCGCTCATGGAATTCACCGGTTCTGCAAGGCTGGATGATCTGGTAACAAAACAAAAGCCGCTCTAAGAGCGGCTTTTGGACTGATTATGAAAAAATAGCCAAAGCTATGGTGATTAAGAGATCTTGATCTCCTTGCCTTTCACTTTTACTTCCTCACTTTTGGGAAGTACTACACTTAAAACTCCGTTAGCGTAATCAGCTTTGATGTTGTCCTGGTCAACGATCTCCGGCATGCTGAAAGAGCGGCAGAATGCGTCATACCTGAATTCTCTCCGGGTATAGTTCTTTTCTTCTTTTGCGTCCTCTTCTTTCCTTTCTACGGAGATGGTCAGGATATCATCTTCAAGGTTGATTTTGAACTGATCCTTCTTCATCCCGGGAACCGCCAGTTCGATTATGAAATCCTTTTCGTTGTCGATAATGTTGGCTGCAGGCCTGTTGTGATCACATGTATGATAAGCCGGCCTCTTGTACATACCATTAAACATCTCGTTTAAAACCGGGTTGTTTGTCCACTTCATTAAAGTCATTGTTATGTCCTCCTATAATTAAGTTAAATTTTTCAAGTTTGTTTTCCTTCCATTGGTCAAATTCTATACCAACTCAAAAAATCACATAACAACCTGACAATATGGCGTCTATAGAAAAGATGGGCTGTCAATGTGGCAGCTGAATGCCTTCATTTAACATTTAGCCTTGCTCATTTCGCATGTACCATTTCATTTTGCATATTTCATGTGAATGGGCACATGAAAAATGATACATGCAATGCAAACTGCTGGAGATTAATTGTTAAAAAGTGAAATGTAAAGGATGGATTAAAGGCCAAATTCCTTTTTCAGCTGTTCAACCCAGGCTTCAAGGCGTTCGTCAGTAAGACCTGACTGGTTTTCTTTATCAATGGCCAGGCCGATGAACTTGCCGTTCTTCTGAGCAGCAGATTCTCTGAATACGTAGCCGTCGAGGGGCCATGACCCCACGATATCTACGCGATCGTAAATGGCATCATAGATCGCTCCCATACCGTCTACAAAACTGTCGGCATAATTTACCTGGTCGCCCAGGCCAAAAAGTGCTACCTTTTTCTTGTTAAAGTCCACTTCATCGAGTATTTCGATGATATCTTCCCAGTCGTCCTGCATGTCCCCTATGCCCCAGGTACTGGTGCCGAAAATGAGGTAATCGTAACCCTCGATTTCTTCTTTGCTGACGGAATCAATATTGTAAAGGTCAGCCTCATCATCAAAAAGTGCTTTGATCTTCTCTGCTACAACTTCGGTATTGCCGGTAGAAGAACCGTAAAATATTCCAATCTTTGACATGGTCATTAATTAATTTGTGATACAAATATACAAAACAAGAATTAAATGGAATTGTTCTAAATAAATCGGGGTCCAGTTACGGGGTTCAGGGTTCCGGGTATTTCGATTTTCGTTTTTCGTTATTCGTTATTCGTTATTCGTTATTCCTCCCGGCTTGTCTTGAACAACTCCAACAGCAATCCTGCTCCCTGGTAAGCACTTATATTTCCTGCCAGCACCTTCTTTTCGATTTCCTTAATGGCAGATTTAACCTGCTCATTATTGTAAAATTCGCTTCCCAGCTTCCGGTTGATACTATCGTACATGGCCTGCACCATTTGCTCGCTTCTTTTGTGCCAGAAGTAATCACTGTCGCCGGTCATGCTGTTTCGGTATTGTTCAATGATAGCCCATACATCGCTGATGCCGGTTTTTTCTATTGCTGAGCAGGTCTCAACAGGCACTTCCCATCCCGAAGCTGTCGCCGGGAAAAGGTGAAGGGCGTTTTTATACTCCCTCCGGGCCAGTTCTGCTTTTTCCCTGTTCGTGCCATCGGCCTTGTTGATCACGATGGCATCGGCCATTTCCATGATACCCCTTTTGATCCCCTGCAGTTCATCACCTGCCCCGGCCAGCATAAGCAATAGAAAAAAATCGACCATGGAGTGCACTGCGGTTTCCGACTGGCCTACGCCGACAGTTTCAACAAAGATGCAGTCAAATCCCGCTGCCTCACATAGTATGATGGCTTCCCTTGTTTTTTGTGCTACCCCACCCAGCGATCCTGCGGAGGCTGAAGGGCGGATAAATGCATTGGGATCATTGGCCAGTTCTTCCATGCGCGTTTTATCGCCAAGAATGCTGCCTTTGCTTCGTATGCTGCTGGGGTCGATGGCCAGTACCGCAACTTTATGACCTGTAGTCGTAAGATGCGTACCGAGTGATTCAATAAAAGTACTTTTTCCAACACCCGGAACCCCGGTGATGCCAACGCGTATTGAATTGCCGGAGTGAGGAAGGCATCCCGTGATGATCTCCTGCGCTAACGCCTGGTGTTTCGGAAGGGTGCTTTCTACCAGGGTGATGGCCTTGCTGAGCAGGTTCCGTTTCCCGTTCATGATCCCCCGGACATATTCATCAACTTCGATCATGTCCGCCTTGATGTTGCTGAAACGTTCGGCGGCATCCTTGCTTACCTGCGGAGGCTGCTCGATACCCTTCTGGACATTCAGGGCGGATTTATCTTTTTTCCGGGTCATTTCAATACAAAGATATGAATTCACTTTACACTATGATTTTGGATGTTGGGTGTTAGAGGTTGGATTAAATCTGAACTACGAAATGTGAAATCAGAATCATGAACGTATCACACAACCCCATCTTTTAGATTTTTATGTAATAATCTGCAAAAAAGTTCCAGGAGAAGTGTGACATTTTGTGAATATGGGTATTAATAGTAAAAGACATCTGGTATGAAACAGACTGATATTTTGGAGAAGAGCTTTAATTTTTCTCTAAGTGTTATTTCTCTTTACATTAAATTAAGAAAGGCAAAAGAGTTTATCATTTCCAAGCAACTGCTGAGAAGCGCTACGAGCATTGGGGCAAACGTGCATGAGGCGTCAGCTGCATTCAGCCGCAAAGACTTTGCTCATAAAATGTCGATTGCATCAAAAGAAGCGCGGGAAACGCAGTATTGGCTGAAAGTCTTGGATCAAGGAAGCTTAGATGACTTTGACCTGGAGGACTATATCAGGGAAATCAAAAGTATAGTAAACATCACAACTGCAATTGTGAAAACGACTCAGAAAAACTTATTTGTCTGAAGCTCATAATTTAGTTGTGATATATCGCAAGGAATATCAATATGGATTAATTCTAAGTTACCAGTTTAATAGTTCACACTTCTACATTAATCCAACCTCCAACACCCAACCTCCAACATTATCCTGGGATGCGCCAGGCAAAGCCGAGGCCAGCGAATGCATTCGGTGAATTTATTGAAACTCCTGTTCCTCCGTAGATATCAAGCTGTAAATTGTTGCGTACCGGGAAGGTAAAACCACCGTTGATTCGCTGATCGCTGTATTCCCCGGCAGGGGCAAAACCGTAATACTCAACGAATGCTCCAAGCCATTTCGCAAGGCTCACCCCCAGAGAAACCGAGTAAAGCGTGGTGAAATCAGACTGTTTCCAGTCGGCAATGGTCCCGAAATTCATGCCAAGGCTGAATGTATTGCTTAAAACCCATGAACCCGACAGCAAAATTTTCTGGAGAACATTTCCATCATTGAAATCATCAGATGCCAGGGCAGGAATGTCAATTGCAGTTAGAAAGGCAAGTGTAGGGATCGGTCCATCTCCCTCCAGCATATTCCACTTGAATCCGACAGATACCGGTGCCAATCCGTTCAATGTAGTTTTTTCTTCTGTAAATGCATCGGTTTGTTCAAAACCGGCATAAGCAGCACCCAACCTTATTTCAAGCCGTTTAAGCACTCCCCAGCGGAGAAGCGCACTGTTAAATCCTAACTCCCTGGTTTCCACTCCCTCCTTGTCGCGCCAGCTAAAGTGGAACCCACTCTCAATCTGCAGGGTTTTGTGGGGAACCGTTATTGCTGACTCGGTTTGGTTGGGACGATCGGTCACTATGGGTGGGTAATCGTTTTGCGCCAGTAATGTAAAGCCAAGTAATATCAGGATTGAAAAAACAAGTATTCTATTCATAATTCATGTATTAAGCAAACATTAATAAACTGAGCGCCATCACAATCATTCCCGCAATAAGGCCATATATGGAAAGGTGATGTTCTCCGAATTCCTGCGCGGCCGGGAGCAATTCATCAATAGAGATGAACACCATGATGCCTGCTACACCGGAAAAGATCAGTCCGAACATCAGCGGACTCAGAAAAGGCATCAGGATCAGAAATCCGATCGTTGCCCCAACCGGTTCTGCCAGCCCTGATGAAAAGGAATACCAGAATGCTTTCCGTTTATTGCCGGTTGCATAATAAATAGGTACGGATACGGCAATGCCCTCCGGGATATTGTGAATGGCGATGGCTACGGCAATCGCAATACCAAGACCCGGGTCTTCCAGGGCAGCAATGAAGGTTGCCAGTCCTTCCGGGAAATTATGGATAGCAATGGCCAGGGCCGTAAAAAGCCCCATGCGCATTAATTTGGTTTTACCGGATTCAAGCTTGTCCTTGCTCACATCTTCCACCATCTTGATCTCATGAGGGTTCTCGAAGGAGGGTATAAGCTTATCGATCACGGCAATAAGCAATATCCCTGCAAAAAAAGCTGCTGTGGTAAGCCAGTATCCATTCCTTTCACCGCTGAATGCGGATAGTTCCTCCAGCGCTTTTGGGAAGATCTCGATAAAAGAAACATAGATCATCACCCCGGCCGAAAACCCCAGGGCCAGGGAGAGAAACCTGGTATTTGTGCGTTTCGTGAAAAAGGCCAGGAGGCTGCCAATTCCGGTTGACAGTCCAGCAAACATGGTTAGCCCGAAGGCAAATAAGATCTCGCTCCAGCTAAAATCGCCCATACCCCAATCATATTTATATGCTAAGATATTTAAAATTTCCGGTGCTTCCGGTAATGAAGGCGTGTTTTAACTTTTTGCATTTCCCTTTCGATGATCAGGTCGGCGATACGGATGGCGGCCTCCTGCTTAGTGGCGCTATTCATGGCCTCATGGAATTTGATCTCGCTCACATCAAGACGATACATGGCATTGAGCAAACGATGCATATCGTTCTCGAGCAGATAAGCCACCAGGAGTGAAAGTTTCTCATGCAAGGTGCTCAGATCAATATGCTCATCTCTGATGAGCGCCTCATCATCGTTTAACTGCAGATCTTTATGGATGAGCTCATTTAAAATAATCTTTTCGTCTTGCTCTTTCATTTTATCAATTCCAGTCCCTCCAATGCCGACTCGTTATAAGGAGCGATCAGCAAAACTTCATTAAACAATACGCTGGCTTCCCTGGTCTTTCCCATCCGGTAATTGGTCCAGGCATACATTAATAAGGTTTCTGAATCAAAGGGGTAGAGGTTCACAACCTTTTCAAAATGCATGGCCGCAAGGTCATAATTTGCAGCATTATACTCCATGAGACCAATGTAATAATGCGCCTTTGTGTTTTGCGGGTCCACTTCCAGTATTTTGATGTACTGATCCTTGACCTGTGCCCAGTTGCCCATAGTGGAGGCAGGGTAGGTAAGACCGAACCGGGCTTCTATGGCGTATGGCCTCAATACTATGGCTTTCTGGTAATATGCTACCGATTCAGGCAGCAGACCAGCAAGGTAAGAAAGGTAGCCCAGGCGTGCATTGATATGATAGGATGCCGGATCATAAATATTTTTTAAATCCTGTATTGCTAAGGTATAATTCGAATCAGCTTCATGTATATAGCTATCCTTAAAAGCCCGGATAATCGCTTCAGGCTCCTGGGCATGTAACATGGCACCTATGGTCAACACCATGCCGAAAAGAGCGATTTTTTTTAAAAAGTCCATTTTAATCCTCCTATGATACTCTGGTTAATATATTCAACTTCCTGTATTTTTTCACCCGTTTTGTTTCCCGGCCCGTATGTATACCGGAAACCGGTTTTTTGCAGGTACTGGTATGTCAGCGAAAGCTTAACAGCCGGGCTTAGCACAAAGATAAGGTTCAGCCCGGTTTTCAGGTCAATGTCATCTGTAATATTATAAACGAGGAATGCATCCGATTCGTTTGTCCCCTTCAGGTTCCCGAATGTTCCAAACGCTTCAGCCCATAAGAACCCTGTGAGTCTCCCTGCGACCAACTGGCTGAAAATGAAACGGGTATCGTTTTCTTCTGTAAAGCCTTTTATATTTGTATTTCCATAAAACCGGAGGTTTCCCAGGGGATAATAGCCAAGGTTGATCCCGTATTGATATTGCGATCTGCCATACAAATTTGACCATGATCCAAACACGCCAAGGTCAAAATACAATACCCTTTTGCTGAACCCCAGGAATATCACAAAGAGGTCATCGCTGAAATCTTCAGCTGCCAGTTGGAGATCGACATCGTAATACTGGAAATATGAAACAGAGTCGATCGAAGCAATGTAATAGGCTGTATCCTGTACGATCTTCGAATGATCTTGAACGACAACTTTTTTTGTGTTAAATTGAGTATAATGTGCGGAAGGTACAATCGACCATCCGTTGCCCAGGTAAATGTTTGATCGTAAATAGGCGCTGTTCTGGCACAGGCGGTACTGGTATTCACTGCTTTCTATCTTTGGTCTTGCCGGGAAGTATTTTGAGAATCCCCATTCTTGCTCAACAATGGAATCGGGACGATTCAAGGCATATTGCATCATGGTCTTCTTTTCGATGATGACGTTTGAGTAGGCAGCATATAAGCTTACCCGCGGCAATAGTTGAAAAGCGATCCCCAGGTTAGAATAGTAGCTGTTCCCATACAGGTCCTGGTATTGCAGATCCTGCCCGGAAGGGAGTTTCCCCAATGCATTTTCGTCAAAGTTGTTGCTGAATTCCGGACCGGTTTCAAGATCCAGTGATGTGACAAATCCCGGTTTTGGAATATTGCTTAGTTTCCTCATATTTTCATTCAGGGACCCCGTGGTGTAAAAAGCTTCCGGAAACTGCCCGGAATTCAGCAAAGAGTAATAGAGTAAATTTTGGGTGATCTCGTTGCCCGGGTCATGCTTTGCTGCGGCCTCGAACTGCCTGGAGGCAGCCCTGTAATTTTGTTTACTGAAATAGGCTATTCCCATTCTTTGACGGAGATAGTAATAATCGATACCGCCTTTTACAGCTTTTTTCCCGGTGCTTAGTACCTTATCCCAATCCGCTGTCAGATAGGCATTATATGTTATGGAATCGACCTGGCGGAAATCGTATTCCTGCTGCGAGAAAAGGGTTACGGAGCAGCAATATAACAATACGGTCAGAATTCCGATTTTTCCCATGTAGCTTCTATGTTTGCGCCGGGTGCACTGATGTATATTTTAGCCAGGTTACCGTTTTCTATGTTGAACCGGAATTCATACTGTTTCCGGATGTGTTTTCCTGCACGTTCCCTGGCAATTGCATGCAGTTCAATACTGTTTCCGTTTATCTCGTCGTCCATGCTCACATACTCCATCTGGTATTCAGCACGCAGATAGGTATAGAAGGGGGCCAGGAAGTCCTGCAGGATCATCCTGCTCTTGCTGCTGATAATGCTCAACGTAAAATCATCCCTTATGTCGAGTCCCTTGTAAAATCCTGCAACATTTCTGTAAAGTCCGAGAAAGAGTAAATACAGGAAAGAAGTTTTGTTTCCTTCAAAATGTAAAAAATAGGTCATGCCGGCCTCTGAAATGAACCATGCTTTCGACTTGCTTTCGGCATCCTCGATATAGGTGTTGTTGAAGGCATCAGCTTTGACCGTAAGGGTTGTGGAGGATTTCTTTTCCCCATTGCTCAATATGCTGAATGTAAGTTTTCTGCCGGGAACGAAATGAAGTGCTTTGTTCAGGCTTTCGTCCTTTTCAATATTGGAGACCCGGTCCTTTTCTGCCGGCCGGGAATAGGTCATCAGGCGGTAGCTGTCACCACCCTGTATATAAAATGCAATGGGATAGTCGAGCGTAGGTGTTCCGATGAAGGGATCGGATTGTAGCTGGAAATGCAGGTGAGGTTTCGGCGACCTGCCGGAGTTGCCGCAAAGGGCCAGCACATCTCCACGTTTAACATAATCGCCTTTTTCTACCCTGAATGAGCCGTTCTTCAGGTGGCTGAGCTTGGAAAACAGTTTGTCATGATGGCGGATCACAATGGTGTTCCCCCAGTTCTGTTCCAGGTTTACTTCGCCGGGCATGTTGTCGTCCACACCGTCAAGGATCTCTTCCACCCAGCCATCGGCAGGCGCCGTCACCGGCTTATTAAAGCAATAGTAGTCCTCAGTCCTGGACCCTTCTCCGGAGTGAAAAAAGCCCTCTTTATCGCTGATCTCAAAATCCCATGCATGTTTCCATGCATTCTTATGCGTATGCTCCCCGTTATGAGCCTGGGTCACCGTCCACTCCCCGAAGAAGGGCAGGCAAAGGTTAACAAGAACATTTTCATCAAAGCGTTTGCGGTAAGTATCTTTTATATAAAAGTTCAGTTCAGGGGAAAAGTGCTGAATGCTTACCGGTTCAGGCTTGCCCGTATTTTTTTCACGGAATTTCAGGATGTACAGGAAAGTAAGTACCACCAGGTTAAAGGGCAGGGAGTATATTGAAAGTTGTGATGAAAGGAACATGCTGCTCGTGCTGGTGATCAGGAAAGCTGTAAGAGGGGTGAGGAGGATGACCCAGAGGTATGACCATTTGGAGGGGATGATAAAAAACCCTCCGATGGCAATGGATGTCAGGATAAAGTTAAAGCCAATATAGGTGTAGCTCAGGGTGTTGATATCCGCACCGATGATGAAATAAAATATCCAGGCCGACACAAATCCGACCAGTGAAAGGAGGAATGCCTGTCGCGACCAGATCACCACCCCAAGGGCGATCAAAATCCCGGGGAGCAGATGGTACTGGAAAAATATGGCACCCAGCGAGCGGAAATATATTGTGATGATTTCAGGCAAGGGAAGGCTGTACAGCCATTCATGCGCATCAACCAGCCACTTCCCGCCGAGTGCATATATTTCGTTCAGGGAATAAACACCGCGCTCGCTGATTTCTAATGACGTGTATTCGCGCGCAGCGAGGAGTACCATCCATATGCCCAGCAGGAAAGGAATGCTGAGGTACGGAAGACCATATTTGCCGATCACACCCTCCAGCATCACGCTGACCAGAAGGGTAAAGAGCGATGCAAATAGCAGTACCAGCAGGAAGGACCCTGTAAATTCATAGTACATTCCAATGCCCAGTGCAACAAGCAGGCTGTTGAAACCATAGAAACCACTCCGGATATTATGCCTGTTAAATCCAATGGCGTAAGCCGCCAGATTCGAGATCAGGACTGCGATCAGGCCTGCAAGGCCTGCATAAAAATCAAAAAAACTTACGATGACAATGATAAAAGCAAAAACCCTGCTTTTCGAAAAAAATACCTGCGAATAGCTATTGGTCACACTATCCAGGAAGGGATTTACATATGCCTTATATGGATTCATTGTTCCTGTGTTCTGCTGTCGCCCTTTTACGGGGCTCCATCGCTCATAAATTATTTAGAGCCTGCCCCAGACGTTCATTTACAGTCTTAGCTATTTTGTCCAGTTCAGGATTTCCGACAACCGACATCATTTTTGCTGCATCGATGGCTGATACCTGTACCCTTCCGTCTTCCTTGTCGATCACTACCACGTTACATGGCAGCAAGACACCCAGCTCTTCTTCCATCTGCACGGCTTCATATGCAAAGCCGGGGTTGCAGGCTCCCAGGATGACATATTGCTTGAAGTCGACATCCAGTTTTTCTTTCAGTTTTTCTTTCATGTTAACCTCGGTGATCACACCAAAACCAACATCTTTCAGGGCTTCGGTCACTTTTTCAAGTGTTTCATTAAAATTTCCCTCTGTGATCTTTGTGATATAATAGCTCATGTTCTTGGTTTATAATTTGAAGGTTTTCAAATATTCCGGCACTCTTTCGAGTGACGTGATGCTATCGATCGATTCCCGCTCACGCACAAGGTGTACCTTTCCTTTGGTATCGATCATCACCACTTTAGGACGCAAGGTAATAAATTGCATCCATTGCGTCATATTGTAGGCACCCACGGAGTGTATGACAAAGTGCTCCCCCTTGTTCATAAGGGGCAGGCTGATACTCTCCCGGATCACATCAATGTTCATGCACAGGGGCCCGTATAATACCGTATCTTCAACATATTGTGTAAATTCCTGCGCAGGGCTTACCTTATGCTCATACCAGAATGAGGTAAAAAGGATATTAACGCCCACATCGATAATCGTGTTTCGGCGACCATCGGCAAGCCGCTTGTTCGATATAACCGTTCCAAGAAGGTACCCGGCATCATCGATCAGTGCGCGGCCCGTTTCCAGGATCAGCAGCGGAAGTTCATCCGGGCCAAAATCAGCATTGATAAGTGCAGAGGTGATCGCTTCGGCATAATCGTCAAAGTCGGGATTGGTATCGGAACCCGGCAGGTAGGCACCCTTCAGGGTGTTCCTGGAGGCAAAACCTCCTCCCATATCAATATATTTTATTTTGTGATTGTACTTTTTTTGTATACCCAGTGCCAGGTCGGCCAGCTTATAGGCTGCAGTGCCATAAGCCTGGGCGGTAAGCATAAAGGTGCCGATATGTGTATGTAATCCCAGGAGTTCGAGTTTATCCGAACGCATGATCTTGTTGAGTGCATCCCATGCCTGCCCGTTTTCGTAATTGAAGCCGAAACGGTCCCACATGGGATATACGCCGGTATCCATGTTAACCCTGATGGCTACCTTGGGTTTCAGCTTAAGTTCATCGGCAAGTTCAATGATGGTATAAAGCTCATCGAGATGGTCAATGTGTATCAGGGAGTTGTTCATGATAGCTTTACGCAGCTCATCTTCAGTTTTGTCCGGCCCGTTAAAGATGATCTTTTTCCCGGGAACCCCATTTCTAATGGCTTTTTCATACTCAAAACCCGATACCACTTCTGCCCAGGATCCTTCCTGGTGGAACACATTGCAAATCGCATCGAGGTAGTTTGTCTTGTACGACCAGGCAAACTGTACCCTGGGATACCTGCTGGTGAACGCCTTCCGGGCTTTCTCATAAGTGCTCCTGATGGTTCTCTCCGAAATCACAAAGAGGGGGGAACCGTATTCATCAAGAAGATTTTTTACCGGGACTCCATCAATATCAGTAGTTGGCGTAAACTCTGTTCTTGAACCAAATTTATTGGGCATAGCCGATTCCAGCTTCCTGATCACCGGCCTTTCATATCGTAACTTTTCCATAATATTTTATTGTTTCCCGGTACCCGGTACCCAGTACCCTTCACCGGTATTATAGTTCTCCAAATGTTGATATTTGCTGAAATTCTTCCAGGTCGACGATCATATCCCAGGAATAGCGGATAAACATCTTCCCGACCGCGTAATCCGTAAAGGGTTCAGTGTCCATGCCAAGCGCAAGTTTAACAAGTGCTTCGGGTATGTTCTGTCCTACACCGACTGCAAGATATACCCAGGCCGGGATTCGCGGATTGATCTCGAGGATATAAAACTCCCCGTCCTCATTTTTCATGAGCTCCAGCTCAAAGCCACCTTTCCACTTCGTGGAGGAAAGGAATTTGTTGGTGAGGTCCAGTATTTTCTTATCGGATATGCTGATGCCCCCCCAGGCTTTCCCCTTGTCGGTGATATATTGTTTGCGCATGGGAACGGCCGAAATCGTATTCCCTTTTCCGTCGCCAAGGCCGGTAACATTAAATTCGGTGCCTTTGATGAATTCCTGTACGATTATGGGCAGGCCCCACTTCGCACTGATCTTATGGTAGAGGCTGATGGCCTGCTCCGTGTTGTGGGCGATACCAGCATCGTAGAACTTTCCCTTGATGACAAGTGGGAAATCATAATCGCGCATAACTTTTTGCAATTTGCCAACATCAAACACAGCTTCACTGTCGGGGACATGAAAACCATACTTCTTCCCGAATTCCGGCAGGTTGAACTTTTCTCGTTCCGTGTATATTTTTTCATCAGGAAGGAATGTTTTTATACCCAGCCTATTCAATTCCTGGCTGAGTTTCATAAAAGGCATCAGTTCCGCGTCGAAGTTGGGGATGATCACATCAAGCTGTTCCTTGCTGTGGATATATTTGATGCGTTCGAGCAGGATTGATGTTCCGGCCGAGGGATAAGGGATCTGATAACTCTTATCGATCAGGTCATGCATATACAAACCCGGCTCAAGTGTTTCATATGATAGCCCGATGATCCGTGCATCAAAAGCTTTGGCCTCTTTCAACCCCCTGATCACAGAAATGCCCGGGCCCGGGCTGTCGATCGCATTGAGTCCAGTTACCGCTATTGTTACTTTCTTATCCTTCATCCTTTTCAATCAGTTTAAACTGGTGAAGCATGCCAATGAAATCGTAAAAGTCTTTCTCCACAGTGTCCTTATCAGAATTGTACCTGGAAAGCAATTTTTTTCTGATCGCTTCAAAATCAAGGTCTTCCTTTAGCATACCCAATACTTCCAGCCCGACTGGATTGGCAGTGAAGGATTCGCCTGTATCCGGATTGAAGATGAAACCGGAATCACTGATTGCAATATTTTTCCTGATTTTCATTCCTAATGAAATTTCCTGAGCAATGTTTAATTATGCTTTTTAATATATACACTTTTAAATATACTTACCCTATAGTTGTTCCAGGGTATATTATACTTAATACGGATTTTTTCCTATTTTGTGTCAAATTACGCGATTATATGCAACGGAAAGTCTTGCCGGATATTTTAAAGGGCGTGGCGGTAATCCTGATGATACAGGTACATGTCATGGAACTATTTCTGCTTCCTGAAGTTTACGGGAGTACATTTGGCAAAGCCTCCCTATTTCTCGGGGGGATTCCCGCTGCCCCTGTGTTTATGAGTATCATGGGGTATTTTGCTGCATATTCCCATCAGAGTATGTATAAGCAGATACTTCGCGGATTGAAGTTGATCTTACTCGGCCTTCTGCTCAACATAGGGCTGAATATGCATCTGCTCATCAGGATCTGGACGGGTGATCTTCAAATAGATCCGTTTGCATACATATTCGGAGCTGATATACTATTCGTGGCCGGGCTTAGCCTTATTTTCGTTTCCATATTACGTGCTTTATCCGGCAGGAATATTTGGGTCTACCTGTTCTTTACCGTGCTGATTCCTCTAGGTAGTGACCTTTTCCCGAATGACTTCATGCTGGATGGCATGCAGCAATACCTGATGGCTTTTGTGATCAGTAATGCAGACTGGTCATATTTCCCTTTTTTGCCATGGGCAGCATGGGTTCTTGCAGGGTATAGTTATGCCCTGGTGGAAGAGAGATTTGGCATATCGGAGATCATTGCAAAATATAGCGGATGGCTGATAGTAATATTGGGAATCCCTCTGATACTGAGTTCTCACTGGGCAGTAAAAATCACAACTGATCTCCCGCGCTACTATCACCACGGACTGCTTTTCTTCTTATGGGGCCTGGCGTTTATGGTTATATGGATCGAGCTGTTCAGGATAATGCACAGGATAAGCCGTAAGAATCAAATATTCGGGTATTTTGCATGGCTTGGACGGAATGTAACCCTGGCCTATGTCATCCAATGGCTTATCATTGGCAATACAGCGACGGCCATTTTCAGGACACAGCCAGTATGGATTTACTGGATCTCTGTTCTGCTGGTCTTGCTTGCGACCACTTTGCTGATTATTCTGCTTGCTTCGCCTGTTCGGTCTTTAAAAAATAAGCTCCGCTGACAACGATCATGGCATCGTCAGGAAGTGCTTCTTGCAGTTTGACCTCAGAATACCCGCTCTGAGCCAGGCCTGTTTCAACAGGAACGCTGCGGAACAGGGTACCCTTTTCTTCCTGCCACTCTTTGGTAGTATAGTAGATAAACCACTTATCACCCTCTGTTCTGACAAGGGCCTCGTCGGGCAAAGCCCGGATTTCCATTTCACCCGTATGGATCTCCGATGCAACAAACATGCCCGGGAGCATCTCGGTATTATGATTACGGAATTCTGCCAGTACTTTCACAATCCGGCTGTCTTTCTGAACAATATTTCCTATCGAAATAACCGTTGCTTCATGCCGAACATCATTCAGGTTTGAAAGGCTGAAGCTAACACTCTGCCCGGGTTTGATCTTCATGATATCTTTTTCAAAAACACTGAGTTCAATAAGCAATTCCTCCCTGTTGATCACCTGCATCAGACGTTCATCCTGCATGACAAATTTTCCGGGGTTGACAACGATATTTTCGACATATCCTTCAAGAGGGGAGATGATCTTTAGCTCAGCTGAGATGTGCCCATTTTCCAGCAGTGCCAGGTCTACTCCTGCCATTTTTAGCTGCAGTCCGAGTCCTTTGAGCTCAGCCAGTGCAACATTATATTCGGCTTCTGCTTTCTGGAAATACTTGTCGGAAGACACCTTATCCTTATTCAATTCTTTCTGCCGTTCATATTCCTGCTGCAGCATCACCAGTTCATTCTTGACCATTGAATAGCGTTGTTGCGCATTGATAAATTCGGGCGAATTCAGGGTAGCCACCAGCTGTCCGCGCTTAACCTTATCCCCCTCTTTGACCATGACAGCCTTTATCTGGCCGGTATACTGGCATACCAGGTCGGCAATTGCATTTACCGGTAACACAAGTTCACCCCGGGCATTTACATCACTCGACAGCTTTTTACTGCTGATCGATCCGTATTCGATGCCTGCGTATTTAACCTGGTCGGCAGTAAGGAAAACGCCTCCTGATGCGGCCGGTGCCTGCTCATAAGTATTATCATTTTCCGGCTGGTTGCTGTTGCAGGCCAGGAGCAGCGTTAGAGGGAAAAATAAGAATAAGTATAACTTGGAATTCATGGTGATTAGGATTAATTCTGGTAACTGCCGATCAGGTAATTGATCCTGATAACGGTTTGGTTAAAATTGTTAATTGCTTCAAGGTATTCCATTTCTATATCAAAGGCATCGGCTGAGGCATTGGCATATTCGATATAGCTGATATTGCCGGTGGTAAAAGCTTTCAGCGAATGTTTGAGGATAAGTTTTGCCTGTCGCAGGGCGTTTTCTTCATAGTAATCCAGCACAAGGGAGTATTTATCGAGTTGCCTGAACTGGTTTTCCAGCTCAAGCCGGGTGCGCCTTATCTCAGCGTTGAGTTGATTTTCAGCTTTATCACGCTCAATACGCGCAGCTTTTACTTTCCCGGAATGGCTCCAGAACCATATCGGGAAACTCATGCCCAGCTGGATACCGTCAAATCCGTCAACTTTATCGATCGACTGGTTAAAGTATCCGATACTGAAATCGGGCAAGTAGCGTGAACCTTCGTTTTTTACAACGGCATCCTGCACAGCAGAATATTGCCTGATGTATGAAACATATGGATTGTCCACAATGCTCAAAGAATCACCCGGGAGACTGAGTTCCATCCGGATCATTTCGTTTTCCGATGGCATAAAGTTATCATTGGAATTCATCATTACCTTGAGGTCATTTTCAGTGATAACCATATCGGTATGTATGCGCTGGTAAGTATTCATAATGGCTGCTGCCTTTGATTCAGCCATGACCATTTCAAGGGCATTGATGTCGCCAGAGTTAAACCGGGATTCTGCTGCTTCAAGAAAATCCTGGTATATGCTGTCAATCCTGATCACCAGCTTCATTTGTTCATGGAACAACAGCCAGTTGCTGTACAATGATATTACGCTTGCCACAATCTCACTTCTCGTCATGGATAATTTTTCCTCTTCAAGATCTGTCATGGCCCTGTTCAGTTTCCCCTGTGAAGTGTAAATCGTTGGAAAGCGGAACGACTGGCTAACTGAGAAATAACGATCGTGCAGGTTGGAATTGATCTGTCCCAGTTCAAGGTACAATTCAGGAGGAGGAAGGTCAAAGCTTGTCTTCCGTATTTTGTTTGCCTTATCAATATCCAGCCTGGCATTTTCCAACTGGTAATTATTTTCCAGTGCAATGTTAACCGCATCATCAATTTTGATCTTTCGAACTGCTTCTTCCTCCTGTGCCGTCAACCCTCCGGCAAAAGGCAACATGGCCAGGAGTATAATGAGGCCTTTGTTAATTTGGATCCGTCCTATTTTCAACCCGTCGTCAAACATGATATATATGAGGGGCAGGAATACCAGAGTAAGGAAAGTTGAAGTAATAATGCCCCCTATAACGACTGTTGCAAGTGGCTTCTGAACCTCAGCACCTGCTGCTGTAGACAATGCCATGGGAACAAATCCGAGGGCTGCAACAGAAGCAGTCATCAGGACTGGCCTCAGCCTGGTCCTGGTACCGGTAAGCACCCGCTCAAGTATATCTGACATGCCTTCACTTTTTAATTGTTTGTAGTAGGAGATCAAGACAATTCCGTTTAGCACGGCAACACCAAAGAGGGCAATGAATCCCACTCCGGCTGAGATACTGAAAGGCATTCCTCTCAGGACAAGGGCCCATATACCCCCCACTGCGGCAAGCGGAATTGCGGTGAATATCATCAAGGCATGCTTCAGGGAATAAAAGGCAAAATACAGGAGTATCAATATAACGACCAATGAAATGGGAACTGCAATGGAAGAACTCCTCCTTGCGGCCTGCAGGTTTTCAAACTGACCACCGTAGGTCAGGTAATACCCGGCGGGCAGCTCAAATTGAGTATCCAGCTTTTCATTGACCTCGGATATGAAGGATTCAACATCCCGGTTCCTGACATTTATGCCTATTGTGATCCTTCGGCTGGTATTGTCGCGGCTGATCTGCATGGGCCCTTCATTGATGCTGATGTCGGCGACCTGGTTGAGCAGGATCAGCTCTTCGGAAGGATTGCTTACGCGAAGGTTGCTCAGGCTTTGCAGGTTGCTTCGGCATTCTTCACACAATCGAACCACAAGGTCGAAGCGCTTCTCCCCCTCAAATACCATACCGGCCGTTTCACCCGCAAAAGCTGTTCGGATGATCCGGTTTACTTCGTGAATGTTCAGCCCATAGCGGGCTATCTTATCTCTTTTGTAATTGATCACGAGTTGTGGCAGCCCCACGATTTGCTCTACCCTTACATCGCCTGCACCTTCGATGCCTTCAATGATAGATGCTGCCTCAGTGGCCTTTGAATACAAGAGGTCGAGGTCTTCGCCATAGATCTTAACAGCTACATCCGATTTCACTCCGGTCATCAGCTCATTGAATCGCAGTTGAATGGGCTGGGTGAACTCAAATGATATACCCGGAAGCACGCTCAATGCCTCTTTCATTTTTTCGGTAAGTTCCTCCCGGGTTTTAGCACTCACCCATTCCGATTTGGGCTTCATGACGATCATAATGTCGGCGTCTTCTACGGCCATGGGATCAGTAGGTACTTCAGCAGTTCCGATCTTGGAAACCACTTCCACCACTTCCGGGAAATTTTTAAGCAATATTTTTTCGGCCTCGGTACTGGATGCAATGCTCTGACTCAATGAGGACCCGGGCTGCAGGGTCATCTGGGCTGCAATATCGCCTTCTTCAAGTGTGGGTATGAATTCGCCACCCATTCGGGTGAATTTCCAGATGCTGATCGCCAGTATCCCTAAAACGATGGCCATAAATGTCATCTTGTGGCGAAGGGCAAACAACAGTACAGGACGGTGTGATTTTTCAAGGAAACCTACAATGCGGTCGGCAAAGGTAGTTTTAAGTGAACTTGCGTTGCCCAGTGTAATGGAAGCCATAACCGGCACATAGGTCAGAGACAGGATCAGCGCCCCGAGTAAGGCAAAACTTACTGTTTGTGCCATGGGCTTGAACATCTTACCTTCAATACCCGTGAAAGCCAGGATGGGAATATACACGATGAGGATGATGATGACACCAAATACTGCTGACTTGCTAACCCGTTGCCCGGCGATGCTGATATTACGGTCGAGTTCGCTGCGCGATATCTTTCCTTTTAATCCACTTTTATGGATCTGGTATATGATCCCCTCCACCACAATAACCGAACCATCCACGATCAATCCGAAATCGATGGCACCTAAGCTCATAAGATTAGCCGAAACGCCGAAAAGGTTCATCATGGAGAACGCAAACAGCATGGATAAGGGAATTACTGAAGCCACGATCAGGCCCGCCCTGTAGTTGCCTAGCAGGAGGATCAGCACAAAGATCACGATCAGGCCTCCCTCAACCAGGTTATTTCGTACCGTTTTTATGGTCTTGGAAATAAGTTTGGACCGGTCGAGATAAGGATGGATCTCCAAACCCCTGGGCAGACTTTTCTGAACAGCCTCTATACGTTCTTTTACGTCGCTGATCACCCCGGAGGAATTTGCCCCTTTCAGCATAAGGGTGATCCCCCCCACAGCTTCCCCCTTGCCATCTTTTGTCATGGCACCGAATCGTGGAGGAGCTCCGATCCTCACATCTGCAACATCCCCTATGAGTATGGGATTGCCCCCGATATTCTTGATCACGATGTTTTTAATGTCCTCAATATCCTCTACCAGTCCTTCGGCACGGATATAATACACATCCGGGCCTTTTTCAATATAGCTCCCGCCTGAATTCTGATTATTTTGTTCCAGGGCATCGAAGATCTCCGTGATACTGACATCCATGCCGATCAGGGTTCTGGGCTGGATCGACACCTCATATTGTTTGATAAAGCCGCCAAAGCTGCTGATTTCCACGATACCCGGAATGCCTGATAACTGTCTTTTTACAATCCAGTCCTGTATGGTGCGTATGGTCATCGGATCGTACATATGTTCAAAGCCGGGTTCGGGGACAAGTACGTACTGGTATATTTCACCCAGCCCGGTGGTTATGGGCATCATTTCCGGTTTACCATACCCTTCCGGTATCTCTCCTTCAGCGATCTTGATCTGTTCACTGACGAGCTGGCGGGCAAGGTAGGGGTCAAGCCTGTCTTTAAAGACGATCGTTACCACGGATAATCCAAAACGGGAAATAGACCTGATCTCCTTGACATCCTGGATGTTGGCCATGGCAATTTCAACAGGAAAAGTGATGAACTGTTCCACTTCCTGCGGAGCAAGCGAGGGCGAAACCGTGATCACCTGCACCTGGTTGTCGGTAATGTCAGGAACAGCGTCGATCGGAAGAATGGTGAAATTATAAATGCCCCAGGCAATCATGGCCAGGGTGAGCAGGCCGATAATAAGCCTGTTTTGTAACGAAAAGTTAATAATTCGGTTGATCATAATCCCTCTACGTATGAAATGACCTTAAAGGTATACATAAAATCGGGTTTATGAAAACGGCTTATTTAATTCCGGCAGGGTCCCCTTCGGCCCTTTTTAGCATCTGACAGCTTTGACATATGCCGTTCCCCGTCTCCCAGGGGGAATTGACGATATCATCGAAATATGCCTGTGTGATGTATTGGGGAGTATATGTAAAGCCCTGGTTATCAAGATGCCCGTAGAATGCTCTCATATGATTTCGGGACCCTTTGGAAAGCTTGGTGAATACCAGATCAATATCAGTATTATCCACATCTCCGAGACAAACTTCAAGGTCGTATATGTCAAGGTCTTCAATGGTAATACCAACGATCAGGGCATCAAGAAAAGACTGGCTTCCCTGCCATGTCAGGTTGTTATATAGTTCCTGTATTTCCTGGTCGTGGAATACGCCCACTTCGTGACCCAAAGCAGGGTCTGGTATGTTATATTTGTCAAGAAGAACCTTAACGGTAAGCGTATGGGTATTCTCGGATCTGGAAATATTATTGAAAACCGGTATATTGTATAGTGAATACAGATACTCATAAACCTCCTGAGCCATAAGTTCCTCTTCCCGCATCATGATCAGGTGGGCCTCTTCTTCTGGACTGATCTCCTGGTACTCAAGCGACATCAGACATTCGGTGATACAGGGTGCAAGGCTGTCGGTTTTGATTGAATTTGCAATAACAGGGTTTTTTGCCTTGTTTTCCGGGATTTGCGCATCGTCTTCGCATGACCATGCAAAAACGGTCATGAAAAGAAATGTAAGCAGGTACATAAAGTGTTTTACTTTCATAGTATAAATAGTTATCCGACAAATGTAGATACTTTTATTATAAAGCGCAATAATATCACTATTGTTTTTAGAGATTTTTCTAAATAAGCGAAATATGTTGGTTGAGAGAGTGTAAAATATTATATTTGAATGTATGATTAAAATAACGTCAAATGAAATGAAAAGACTTTTGGCTGTCACAAGCATGGCATTCCTGGTTTTTTACTTAACCTGGTCATGCGAGCATGAGCCGGAGGAAATCGCCGGTCCGACTCCACCCACTCCTGAACCCTGTGATACATTAAATGTTACGTATAACGGAGATGTTTACCCCATTTTTGACCAGTATTGTATTTTCTGCCACAGCGGTGCTGCACCTGAAGGCGGGATCGACCTAACGGATTATGAAACGGTTGCATTCCTTGCACAGAGCGGGCAATTACTGGGATCCATCAATCGTGATCCCGGATATTCGCCCATGCCAAAAGACGGGGATAAATTAAGTGATTGTAATATTCGTAAGATCACCATATGGGTGAATGATACAACATTCACCGAACCAGGGAATCCCTGTGATCCCGATACAGTATATTTCGAAAGAGATCTGCTACCCCTTTTGCAAAGTTCATGTGCGCAACCCGGATGCCATGATGCCATTAGCATGCAGGATGGTGTTCGCTTAACAGATTACGCATCTGTAATGGCAACTGCCGACGTAAAGCCATTCGATCCTGCAGGATCGGATATCTATGAGAATGTAATTGATGACGATCCCGACAAACGCATGCCTCCGCCACCGCTGGATCCCTGGCCCCAGGAAAACATTGACATTATGTACACCTGGATCGCACAGGGTGCCCAAAACCTGTTTTGCGACGATGAGGATTGTGATACGACCAATATTACGTATACCTCGCCGGTGAGCGGCATTATTCAGAAACATTGCCTTGGCTGTCACAACGATAACAACCCGCTTGGCGGCCTGAGCCTGGAAGGATACAATAATGTTGCTGCGGTTGCCAGTGATGGGCGTCTGATGGGAGTGGTGAACCATGAAGCCGGATACCCGCCCATGCCTAAGAATGCTGCAAAACTATCGGATTGCAAGATCCTTCAACTTCAAATCTGGATAAACAATGGAACACCACAATAGAGTGAAAAAACTTACTGTAATACTGATACTTATGGTATTAGCTACGGCAATGTCAGGATGCTATTACGATAATGAGGAAACCCTCTACCCGGCATCGGCAGAATGTACCACAGAAAATATGTCATTTGCCGGTGATGTATGGCCTGTGATCAATGCCTCATGCACCGGCTGTCACAGCGGATCATCCCCTTCGGGAAATGTCAGCCTGGAAAACTACAGCGATGTTGCAACAGCGGCAGCCATCGGTGCGGGTAATTATGGAAGCCTGTATGGAACGATAAGTCATGCCTCCGGTAATTCGCCTATGCCAAAAGGCGGCAGTAAGCTCTCTGATTGTACGATCAACCAGATTAAAGCATGGATAGATCAGGGAACGCCTGACAATTAATTTGAAATTCTGTATATGAAATTTATATTTTAAGTGATATGAAAAAATGGATGAAAATATTTGCCGCCCTGATCGTGATCGGGATCCTGGCAGCGCTGTATGTCTGGTTCTTTATATATAATAAACCCCACAGGGATTTTGAGAAAGCTGAACCCGACCATACGTTGACAGCTGAACAGCTTTATAACAAGTTTAAGAACAATAAATCCCTGGCAGACAGCCTGTATACGGGCATGGTCGTGCAGATTAACGGGAACCTCGATAAAGTTGAGTTTGCCGATTCCATTATGACCGCTGTGTTTGTTTTTGACCAGGGCATGTTTGGTGATGAGGGAATACGTTGTGTAATGCTTCCGAATCACTGGGAAGGTTTAAGAGCTGTAGGACCGGGCGATATGGTCATTGTGAAAGGCTATTGCACCGGATACAACGACACAGATGTTATCATTGAAAAAGGCTCGATAGTTGGCGATAAGTAAACTATATGCAGGGGTTAAGTGTTACTAATGAAATATTCATTAAAACACAACAAAACATGAAAAGAATAATTAGTGGTTTAACGATCAGCCTGTTGCTTACAACAGCCGTGCTTGCACAGAACTATGTTACCAAAACAGGCCACATCAAGTTCTATTCAGAAACCCCTATTGAAACGATCGAGGCACACAACCATGCAGTGAATGCTGCACTTAATCCTGAAACGGGCGACCTGGTTTTTAAGGTGCTGATCAAGTCGTTTGAATTTGAGAAGGCGTTGATGCAGGAGCATTTTAACGAGAATTACATGGAATCGGACAAATTCCCCAATGCCATGTTTCGCGGGAAAGTAAGCAATGCTGCAAACATCGATTTTTCTAAAAATGGTACGTATGACGCTTCCGTGAAGGGCGAACTCACCATACACGGTGTTACCAATGAAGTTGATGAGAAAGGCAGCTTCACTGTTGCTGGAGGAACGATACAGGGGCTAAGCGTTTTCAACGTACTGCTTGAAGATTATGACATCAAAGTGCCCGGAGCTGTGAGAAAACAAATCTCCGAAAGCATTGAAGTAACAGTTGATATAATGCTGGAGGAGGTTAAACCATAACCTCATATGATCAAAAAATACGTATTCCTGTGCCTGGCTGCACTGATGGCAGCCTCGGCGCGGGTTACATCCCAGGATGACCTGATGGAACTGTTCGGGGAAGAAGAACCCACAACAGAATATACCTATGCCACATTCAAGACCACACGGATCTGCATCGGGCAATCCATCGAAAATCCACCCAACGGGAATCTTATCTTCGTTGTCTCACATCATTTTGGTACAGTCAACCAGGGAGCATACGAATTTTTCGGGCTCGACCAGGCAACAACCCGCATTGGATTTGAATACGGTGTAAATGACTGGATTGCCCTTGGCATTGGCAGGAGTACCCTCGACAAAACCTTCGACGGCTTCACCAAGCTTAAATTGTTACGCCAGTCTACCGGACTCCGCAAAATGCCCATTTCAGTTTCCTACTTCGGAAGTATGGCCATAAATTCATTGAAGTGGCAGGACCCGGACAGAAAGAATTATTTTACTTCGAGAATGTCATTTGCCCATCAGCTGCTGATCGCACGCAAGTTCAGCAATGCGTTTTCACTGCAATTGATGCCCACCTTTATTCACCGTAACCTGGTGGAAAGGGAGATAGATCAAAACGACGTATTCTCGATCGGTATAGGCGGGAGGATAAAAATATCAAACAGGGTGTCCATAAATGCTGAGTATTATTACCTCTTGCCGGGTCAAACGGCAGATGATTTCCATAACCCCCTGACAATAGGCTTTGATATTGAGACCGGCGGACATATTTTCCAGATATTTGCCACCAACGGGCGAGGTGCCATTGAAGAGTATTATATTCCCAGAACAACGGGTTCATGGGCCAATGGCGATATCCGCATCGGCTTTAACATTACCCGTGCATTTACGATTAAAAAGCCGAAGAGAGAACCGTAGTTTTTCATTTATCGTATATCATTGAAACGTTTAACGTTTATCGGTTATCCGGGACAACAATGTTAAACGCTACATGATTAAGCGTTAAATGATCATGAAGAATAAGTGTGTACGCTTGACTGTGCCGAAGGCAGGTAGTTGATCCCGAACCAGCAGATCAGCAGTATAACGAATGCCAGTGCTACGATCCAGAGGGCAGTTTTATGCGATTGCCGTTTTCTGATCCTGTAATGGATATACAACAGATAGGCCAGCCATGTAAGAAAGGCCCAGGTTTCCTTCGGATCCCAGGTCCAGTAATGTCCCCAGGCTTCCTTGGCCCAGAGTGCGCCAAACAACAATCCAAAAGTCAGGAATGCAAAACCGATATATACGATGTTATCGGCCATAAGCATAACCTTATCGGTATTTTCTCCACGGTAATGTTTATATAGGCCCCACACACCGATCAGGGATGAGAAACCAAGGAAGGCATACCCCACAATGTAAACCACAACATGAGGGATAAACCAGGGGCTTTGCAGTGCCGGCATCAGCGTTTTATCGAATGTATCGGGATTGAGGTAGTTCAGGAAAAGGAAAAGTATAGCCATCAGAATAGTGTAGGCCAGCATGAGCGGGAGCTTCCAGCGGTAGTATAGCACGATCCCAATGGTAGATATGAACACACCATACCATAACCGTGTCTCCGCCAGGGTTCTGAAAGGAGGCCGTTCAAGGCTTACCCACAGGCTTATGGTAAAAGTCAGAATAGCTGCCCAGCCAATGATAAGGAACAAACCGATGAGCTTTCTGAAGATCGACTTCCTGGGTGTGAGGAGCATGATCAGGGCAAGCGACCAGAATACGGTGGTCATCAGCAAATATGTAGGATAATCTAACCAGGTCATAGTTCTTTCTTTTTAGTTCGGCCTTTTCCCATCCAGAGCAGGTAGAGGGTCCCAATCAATATCATAAATATTCCGGTGTACACAACAGGTAACCAGGGGTCACGCACGAGTTCAATAATGCTCTTATTCGACCATCGTCCCATTATTTCATCATAGCCGGTCTGATATATCTTCCAGCCCTGAACGTTCACCGGTTTGTTCACCTCTATGCGAAAATCTTCAAATTCTTCCATAGATGTGTAAACGCGGATGTCAGATGAGAATTTTTTGGGCCGTACATTTGTCATGGCTACCGACAGTTCGGAATTTAGCCTCAGGAAACTGGGAGAGGTATCTATACTGCCGTCAGAGACCCAGCCTTCCACAGTCTGACCGGTATTCTGGTCTTTAGCGATGATATATACGGCATGCGATCCGCCTGGCATGGATGAGGTATCATAAACCTCCCCAAATTTATGGGCATTGTCGATGTATCTCTGGAATGTCAGCTCATAGTTTTCAAGCATTCCCGTTCCACCTTCAATGACCGTGGCCAGTTTTCCTCCTTTTTCAAGCTGAAGTGTATAATCAGCATTTCGCATAAGTCCAACCTGCGGATCATATTCCTCTATATTAAAATCAAGCAGGAGCATTCCAAATCCCATATTGTAGGCCTGTCCGCGAGCATCGTAAGCAGTTGTAACAGGATGTTTGGTCTCAAGCTGCATGCTCAAGCGCCACATGTCGGATGAACCCAGAGATGCAGCCACAACCACGATCCAAAGGCCGCTGTGATTCAAGAGGAATGCAATATTCTTCAGGGAATAGGAATTGAATCGGCGCACTATCGTAAACCCAAGAACAACAAGCAGGAAGACAGCCGTAAGCAAATAGGGCCAGCTGCTGGTTATCTGTCGCAGTCCCAACTTTTCGAGCAGGTCTGCTTCCTGATGGGTTCCCTGAGGGATAAATCCCATAAAAAGGACCATCAGGGTAAATACACTGATGGAGGCAATGGCAGCAGGAACACTCGACAACCATGTTACAAGAGGATGCTTGATAAAATGGTGTACCAGTATGAAGTAAATGATAAATACAAGGATGATAGCAATATTAACAGGCCATGTTGGCATGCTGACTCCGCCACCCGTAAACAATTCGATCACGAATCCCGTCAGAAGCATGAAAACAGCTATCAGGAAACTTTCGCGGTATCCCCAGGGAAAATCCCAGAGTTTGGTTTTAGATTTATTTTTAGCCATTAATGATGTTTTCTATCTGCAAAAGTATAGAATAAAGCGAAATTTCGGTAATCGAATACCGAATTTATTTATTCTTAGAACGTTTAATGAGTATTAGCTGGATGATCGCGTAGATATAATGTGCCCATACCCCGGTAAGCATGATGATGAGGGTAATGATCATCCAGAGCGGTGCTATGGGTGTCCAGAGTTCCCGTACCGGCTTTTCTGCTGAGATCAGTCGTTTCGGTCTGGCCCAGTTCACCATTTTCGTTACCTCAACATTGCCATAGTCGTAGTGCTCAAATAATCTGGCTTTAACCAATACATTCCCAACCGAGTCACCGACAACGGTTGTTGGAAACTCGACAAAGCCGGTTCCGTCCTCTTCAAACCAGCCATCAGCTATCTTCATATCACTGAACATTCTCGGGACGTAAAAGTAAAGGTCATCATCCGCCAGGGGCCAGTCTTCTTCAGGTCCGTGGATCACACCTTTGAAATAGATGAACTTTCCATCCTCACCATCCTCTAATGAAAGGCTGATACTTACGTCTTTCACCATCAGTTCCTCTTCAACCTCCAGGTATCTGTCTCCTCCGGGGTAATTGGCGGTAAAATATATGTAGCCTTCTTCGTCCATCGGGTAAATCACATTTCCATCAGGTATATTCAATTCTGCTATACCGTTATTATCACTTACTGCTTCTCCGAGTATGAGGTTTTCTTCACCGTCTGTCAGGTAGAATTGTACCGGAATGTCTCGTACAAAATATTCTCCGTCGTCATTATCTGAGCTAAGTTTTGCTATGAGAGAACGGCTCATATCATTATATTTCCAGGTAGTGAATTCCATGTAGATCTCACCGGGTTCGTCATCATTTGGATAGGCTGTTGAAAACGAAATACCCCAGGCCAGTATGATAAAGATTGAATATAGGATCAGTTTTTTCATCGCTTCTGCTTTTATCGTTACAAAACCTCTACAGAATTTCCTTGTTTTTTCTTTTTTCTTTTTCTTGCGAGACCGGAATGATCGGTATAAACCGGGCTCCTATTGTAAAGAAAAGGCAAAATGCAGCAACTCCCGAGATGGTCAGCGCCCACTCTACCCACGTACCTGAATAGGACACCCAGTCAATACGCGCATCCTGTATTGGAAGGTAGGGCGATTCAAGCGTTGGAATCACGATAAGATAGCGGTTTAACCATAGCGCAATGACCACAACTACTGCCGTAATGGTTATCATATTGATGGTCCTGAATTTGGGTATTCCCACTACGATAAGTGGCATAAGCACTCCCAGGTAATTGGAAATTATGAACATCAGGAAATATTTGTCCATCAGAAGGCTGATCAGTTTCTCATCATCCTTTTGCGATCCATACCATTTCGTAAGATATTCGCTAAAAGTAAAATATCCGAAAAATGCAGCAAGGATCAGCATGAGTACGCCGATATTCACAAAATGCTTACGGGTAAGGTATTTTTCAAGACGATAGATCTTGCGGAAAAGCCACATTGCAATAATGAGCACGCCGGTACCCGAATAAACTGCTGCGATCACGAAATAAGGTCCGAATATTGTACTGTGCCACCCGGGCTGGAGGGTAACGCTGAAGATCCATGCCAGCACAGAATACACAATGATTGCGATTGCGATGACCATGGCAGCCATGACATCGGTTGCACTATTCAATCTTTTTTGTTGTTCGGGTGTACCTGTATAGCCCAGTGCGAGCCACCGGTATAGTGTCTTTCTCCATTTGGGGATCTTCAGGTCTTTAAAATCACGCAAGGCTGCAATATCCCTCAGGACTGAGAGGTACAGAAATATTATACATCCTATGATATCGGTTGAGATGGCAATTACGTCCCAGGTTATTGGCGACTGTATCCTGCCGAAAAGTACAAGGTAGGGGATGCGTTCAAGGCGGCCGATACATAGCAAAATATACAGCGGGCCAATAAACAGGGCAATGATGGTGATGAATTCAGCCATGCGAATTACCGGCTTCCTCCAGCTGGTCCTGAAAAGGTGGAGAGTGCCTGAGATCAGCGCACCTGCGTAACTGATCCCCATGAAGAAAATGAAATTAACAATATATATACCCCAGACCACATTATCTCTCATCCCGGTTACTATATGGCCTTCAGTTATCTGGGTGTAGAGTGCATATAATCCCCAGATAATAAGTAGAACCAGCAAAACGATCCAGGCGATAGAGATTTTGCTCGGTCTTTCTACCTGTGAACGGAATTCCCGGAGTTTGTCGAAACTGGCAGTGTTTGTGCTTTCCATGCTTACCCCCTGTTTTTAGCGTATGGTGTATCCTTATACCGTTCTTTGATCTCTTCATCCAGACTGTCATATCCCCGGTCAACAGGGAACTGCCTGTTCACCGGCGGGAGGTAATACACACTTGGCCGTGTACCAAGACCTTCCAGGTACCGATAGCCGTGCCGGTCTCGGATCAATTCACTGAATGACACGGTTTCTGATCCATTTGTAACAGCGTCTTCATCAATATCGCCAAAGTAGATCACACCCATGGGGCAGGCCAAAAGGCAATATGGCAGCTTGTTTTCCCTGAGCCTGTCGGCACAAAAAATGCATTTAGAAACCGTACCTTCCTGCCCTGGAACACTGCTTTCAGGATTGTAAACAATCGTGTCGTCGTATTCCTCATGGTGTTTCCAGGCAAAATTCCTGGCTGAATAAGGGCAGCCTGTCATACAAAACTTGCATCCTATGCAGCGGTCATGATCAACAATCACAATGCCATCTGTCCGTTTATATGTTGCTCCCACCGGGCATACACTTACACACAATGGATTGTCGCACTGGAAGCAGGGTTTTGGAAACCAGTATGGTGCTGATTTATCGGAATCCTGCATCAGGTATACCTTCATGTACTCATGATTTTTAGGGAGGTGATGCCCTTCCTGGCATGCCTCGACACATTTCCTGGCATTGTAGCATTTTGCCAGGTCGATCACCATGACGAATTTCCTGCCGGGTATACCCTCTCTGGCCTGTATTTTATATTCTTCCGAGGGCTGAATGTCTGAGGCATCGACTTCCACCAACTTCCCGTCGGGTGTCAGGACTTTAACTTTTTTCCCTGATTTATCATCTTTGCAGGAAGTAAGCAAACTTCCCGCAGCAATGGATCCCAGGCCGGCAAGCAGGCCTCGCCGAATAAACTCCCTCCTGGGATTTTCTTTGCTCTCGTGTTCCATCCTGATCTTATTTTAAATGTACCTTAATGCTTTTCATGAAAGCCAGTGAACATGGCCCTGAAATTGCTCCAGGGTTTGAGTCCTATTGTGCAGAAATACACATGAATAATCATGAATAAGGAAATAATGAATCCCACCACGACATGAACAAGGTCGGTATAATGTATGCTCCTGTTGCCAAATATATCGTGGAGGAAATATTCGGGGTACAATAACATTAATCCTGTAATAACGACCACCGGGGTGGCAATGTACATGATCACCACATAACTGAATCGCTGGAGCGGGTTAAACTTATTTTTTTCGGTGATCTCAAACGGAGGGTTTTCTCCTTTGAACATACCGTAGGCATAATAGCGGAATTGTTTGCTTACGTTTTTAAAGTAACCCTTCAGCCTGAATAAATACTGGTTTCCATTTGACGTAAAGATGTTGCCGAGCAGGAAAAATAAATAACTGACAGTGAGTACAATTCCAGCCGTATCATGGATCGCAACGGAATAGTCAAACCTGATAATGGGGTACTCCGGATCGGAATACTGCATGCTCAGGCCGGTAATTATTAGGATAAGGCATAAAATGGCATTAAGCCAGTGCCATGACCTGACCCATAAGGGGTATAAATATAATTTATCTTCCATCGCTATGAGTGTTTGGCAGTTATACGCAGTACGGCATGTAATCCTATGAATAGCAAAACAAGGCCAAAGAGTATGATGCTTAGCCGGTTCAGGTAATAATTCCTGTTTGCACCAATGATATATCCTTCTTCCAGCATGGCAGCGTTGGAGAATCCCGTGATCGATCGCTGATCAGTAAACTGCATCTTATATAAAGATGTCAGCAGCATTGAATTTTTAGAATGGCATTCTACGCATCTTTTTACAGCTTTTTCTTTAGGCTGAATATTGTGTGCAACCAGTAATGAGTCATTGATCTCGGCATGACATTCTATACACCGTACATTTTTAAAATGAAGCCCCTGGGCGGGCAGCCAATCGTGTTTATCTATTATATTCGGGTTATCCAGGTTTGTGAGCAACTGATATTTTGAGATATTGGCATGGCAGCTCAGGCAGATCTCGTTATCATATTGGATGAATTCCTCCATATTTTCATTTGTCCTGGCGTTGATCTTGTATGTGTGAGGATCATGACACATCCAGCAGGTAAATTCATCTGAATGCTTTGAAGAATGCACACTTTTGTGAAAATCTTCTTCAATTTCTTCAAAGTTATACTGTGCATAATTTTCATCCCAACCATGGCAATCGATGCATTCATAAGAAGGCTCCATGCGCAGTTCCCCCGGATGGGGAAACTCACTGTAATCCACTGAATGGCAGTCGATGCATCTGAAATTCCAATGGTTTGAAGCATAAAAATCAGCCGAATCGATAATATAATACGGATTCATCCTGTCTTTGATCTCCCGCTCCACCCAGTCATTGTAATAATGGTAATAGCTGTCTCCATGACATTTAAGGCACGACTGATTTTCATCGATAAATTCGTATACCCTCTCTTCCGTTTCAACGGGAGTTTGTGAAGAAAGAGGCTGAAATATCAGGATCAGTGGTATAATTATGATGAAGGGGAGCAATAGAAGCAACGTTTTTTTCATAACAAGGCAATGCGTTGAAAAAAGGTGCCATTTGAAGCAAATGACACCTTTTATATTCTTGCTGTTTTATTTCAGTGTCCTCAAATAATTGATGATCGCCCAACGGTCTTCTTCATCCGTTATTTTTTTCTCGTAATTGGGCATTTCATCCCTGCCGATGAATGATTTATAATATAGTTCACCATCCGTTTCGGATTGAAATGCTTCAGAGGAAAAATCACCGGGGAATGTTTCCAGTTGCTTGGCCTTCGGTCCGTCGCCAAGTCCATTATTCCCATGACAGGATTTGCAATGTTTGCTGTACAACATTTTACCTACCTTGGTCAGGTCGTCGTTGGCATAGGGATTTTCCATTTTTGCATATTTTGAAGGAATGTCCCAGGGAGCACCTTTCTTTTGTCCGTCCTGTGGGCTGATAAATGCCATAAATGCAAAAGCAAATACTATGGTACCAGCCAGTACAATTAGTCTGTTGATCAATTTTGTTTTCATATTTCTAGAATTATTAGGTGTTTAACAAGTTATTTATGCGCATCAAGCGGGTTTAATATCGTTTTAAAAACTCCATAGTCGAGTGATCGTAAAGCCAAAGTACAGGTCTCCATTGGTCCAGTCGTTCTGATTTGTCATCATAGTGTACTGGGGATTAAGATCCGTAGCTGATGTTACAAAGATCTGGAAGCAGTGAGTACTTGTTGAAATTTCCCAGGCTATCCCAAAATTATCCGTCGGAGGATTGGTAAAAGTCGTATGTTCAGCAATCGCTTTGATCTGAAGCGGTATACCATAATTAAATACAATAGAAGACTGCGGAGTGATCCTTGCCCTTCCTGAAAATGAGATCCCAAACTGGTCATGCTCCATCAAAGAATCCACCCGGTTAATATGTGAAAAGCTACCGGAAACCTGAATGGAAAGCCAGTCGGTGAATTTACGTGCAACGATCAGTTCAGTAAAATAGGAAAAGCGGTTGGTGAATTTGTAATCCTGCCCGAAATAACTTTCATTGCGTCCGTCGATTCCCATATTCCCATAGGCTGTCAGGGCAATGGGGATCTTGTTATCCCTGGTTTGTTCAAGGATATTATACTTGATCCTGAAATCGGAAAGCATACGGTATTTGGTAATACCATACCCTACGGACAATTTATTTGTGATGCTGTAGTTCGCGCCCAGGCGGATATTCGATGAACCATAGATCCCAAACAGGTTGGAGATGTTTTCTATTTTGTCGAACCTGTGTTCGATGACAAATTCGAGTGTTTTGGCTGTTGGAATGTACACGGTCTGGTTATCAATCACTACCGGACAGGCAAACGGTGCTCTTACCGGTTTGCTTTTGATCTTCTTTTCTGTTTCCTGCGGGAATAAAAACAACGGCAAAAGAAACAGGATTGTAATCAAGCTATATGTTTTTTTCATAGTCTGAGATTTTAAGGCATTAGTTGTTTTTAGCTCCCTGTTGTATCCAGGCAAGCACAATATCATCATCGCCCGGGGCGGTGTAGGGCACCATCGAGCCACTGTTCATGGTGGTATACAAAATACTTGCCTCAGGATCAATGGTATCAACATAAGCACCATCCATCAGGGAACTGTAAGCATTCCCCTCAGAAAGATCCGGTGGTGTGGAACCTGCTCCATGACATACATTGGTATTGCAGCCGTTATTGAAGATAGGCATGATGTCATTGGCGAAACTCACACTTTCCGGAATTGGTTTTTTTTCCGGCTGTATCCATTCATATTCGCAGGCCGTGAGCAGTGTCCCTGCGATGACGACGAAGAGTATGGATTTCAATATTTTCATATATTTTTTTTTAAGATGAAACGAAAAAAGGCCTCAATTATCCACTGAAGCCCTTTTTCGAAACATCAATTAATAATTACTGTATTGCTGCAATTGAGTTCTCAAGAAGGGTCTTGGTATACTTGTAGTTGTGCAGCCCATTACTACGGTCCTCCTCAATGAACTTATAATTGTAGAAAGCACCCGCAAGTTCGTTTGGATACGTTCCCGGAATTACCAGGTATCCCGGGTGAGCTACTGTATCCATGATGCCGTTTGCTTCGAGCAGGACTTTCAGGTCAGCCATCAGGTCTTCTATTTCCATCTTCTTTTCTTCAACGGTGTTGAGGAGATTGTCTTCGTCGGTATGACAACCGGAGACAAGGCAACCTGCGGTGTTGAGTTCTGTACTCCCATGATATTCGTAACCCATGGCGAATGTATGACCACCGGACTGGGCACCAAAGGCTTCAGCCATGTGGCAGGATTTACAGGCGTTATCGAAATTATTCGTATGCCATGAGTTGGCATAGCCACTACCTAATTCATAGGCGCCACTTTTATCAACTCCGGCAAACAGGTTTGACTGCGGACCGTGGTGGGGTCCCCAGCGATAGCTGTCATCCTCCGTAAATTCTATTGTACCTGTCCCCAGGTCCGGGTAAGGGCTTGCCGGGCGGGACTGGTGACAGTTTGCGCAGAGGTTGGATGAGCCATAGTCAAATGTAGCAGAACCCTCCTGGAATGTAACTGCAGCAATAGTCCTGAGTTCCCAGTCATCTGTAGTGTAGGTTTCATGCACTTTGTGACAGGTGTAGCAACTGATCGGTGTTGGGTCGCTGATGGTGGCCGAAGTTGATGTTTCCCCTGTTTCAAGAACTTCCCTGAAACCCATGCTGGTGTGACAGGGGGCACAGCTGCTACCATTGCGTTCAAAATTTCCGCCTGTGGCGTGCACAGAGGCCTCCCATTGTACAACCTTGGCAAAGAATGCTTCACCTGAATTATGACACTGAGCACATGTGGCTGTACCATCTGTACCGTTTATTCCATCTTCACCAGCCGGACCCTGTGGACCTTCTTTGGTGCAACTGGCAATGATCACGATTAAAACGATTACCGGAATAAAGAATAAAATAGTGTTTAGCTTTTTCATATTGTGTGAAAATTAATTTGGTTAATTTTTTTCAGTACAATTTTATGAAAAGCTCAAACAGCAGGGGGAAAACAACCCATGATGTACATGACGACTTAGCTGATGGATCCAGCAGCGAATCATGGTATTAAAACAGCACGATGTTGATATATATCAATAAGAATATGTGAAAGTGCAAATATACAACGCTTTATAGTTTGAACTGATTGGCGGTGAAATAACGATATCATTAATTGGACTGAGTATAAATTGATGATTTGCCTTACCCGGTCTCACTGATCCTGACCAATTCTTTCTTATTCAGTATTTCAACAACGTTCCCGTCAGTTTTAATGAAATCCTGGTCTCTGAAGGACTTTATAACACGGATGACGTTTTCTTTCGACATAGCAGTAAGGTCGGCAAGATCCTGGCGGGAAAGAGAAAGAAGAAAAGGGTTCCTGCCATATATTTCTTCTTCCAGCAGGATGAAAGCATCGGCAATACGGCCATGCATCTGCTTCTGCGTAAGATGGATGAATTTATTGAAATTGCCTATGGTAACCTGATTGGTACGCTTTAACAGGTCGCAGGCAAAACGTGCATTGCTTTCAATAAGCTGTTCAATAATTTTGGTATCAACAAGGCAGGCTGTGGTCTCTTCAACTGCAGCAACGGTGAAATGATGTCGGTAATCGACAAACATTCCCGGGCCGCCAATCATTTGTACAGGTTTTGCAAAAGATAAAATCAGGTTTCGCCTGTTCAGGCCCTCTATATATATTTTTGCAAGGCCTTCAGTTATGCAGGCTACATGGGTGAGCGGCGATCCCTGTTTAAAGATGATTTCCCCGGGGTTAAAAACAAGTTCGTAACGGTGTTCATTCACCAGTTTGAGCTCTTCTTCATTCAGAAGGGCGAATATGTTATTGCGTCGCTGGCAGTTTTTGCAATCGCTGTCAATTTTTGGATTTGACATAATTGAAATTTTCTGGCTGAATTGTACCTTTCAGTTCTGTAAAGATAGCGATAACATTCCTTACCTTACAATCAACCTGTGATTTTCTGCCCCTGCCGGACTGGAAATCCGTACAATATAAATACCCGGCTGAATTGATGGTGCCAGCTCATGATCGAATGTATAAACACCCGCGCCTGATATCATTTTCTCCAGGATCCTTATGATCGTACCGTTCATGGAAATCAGGTCGATCGTGAGTGCCCCTGTTTCTTCGGTATGGTATGTAATGTGAAGATCTTTACTTGCCGGGTTTGGAAATATGTTTACCTGTGGGTTTTCATGTTCCGGGATGGATACGCCCGTATTTTCCTGGGCAACTAAAGTTGATAACCTGGTTACCGGTTTATTCACCGTAAATGCTCCGTAAAAAGTCACATCGCCCGTGCCTTCTTCGGGAGCGATCCACTCAAATTGCCATTGGGCAGGATTGGCTGAGGTTGCATCATCCTGTGTTACAGCAGTATTTCCCGCCACAAGATGTATGCCGGGTCCGTCAATCAGCGAACCTATCAGGTTTCCCTGCAGGTCCTGGGGGGAAACCTCAAATCCTTTGTCACCAGTACCGGAAACGGATAAGCTGATCGTATATGTTTCACCCGGAATATACCCTTCGGGGGGTATATCGGAGGTTATCCATCCCGCTACCTGAGATGCATTGCCTCCATGGCAATTGGTACAGTCCTTACCGTCACCCGGTGAACCAGTGTACCCTCCCGGAGATCCCCCGGGCCATTTTGTACTACCTCCAAAACCGTAAATGATAATAAGCAGGCTTGCTATTGGAAGAAAAAGAAAGCTTTTTGTTTTCATAAGATTAGCATGTTATAAAATTTGTTCACAGCGCAACAAATGTAATATGCTAGATCTTAAATATGAAAAGACTGCTCTTATTTAGAATGATTATTTTTGAGTATACAGTTCCGATGCATCAACGAAGATCAGGTATTCATTTATTAACTCACCCTGCATTTTCAGGATCACTGAAAAAGGCACCTGCAGCTTGCTGTCGTCATGCCTGGTATAGCTTACCCTGCCTGTGGCAAAACGGGTTTCGCCCACCTTCCAGTCTTCAAGCCGGTCATGGGCAATGCCTTTGATACTCTGGAAAAAATTATCGAGGAAAGCTGTTATCGCTTCTCTTCCCTCTACAGGCGGCATATTTGCGAAACGAAAGATCCCGTCCCCGGTCATCATGGAGGCAAGGCCTGCCCCGTCCATGGTGTCAACCAGCCTGAATATGTTTTGGATGTAATGATCAGTGCTCATTCAACATGTATATTAGATTAGGTATTAACAACTACCATGGATGAATGTTCAGTAAAAAAAACCCCCGGAAAATCCGGGGGCCCATAAAATGATCTATTTAGCGCTTCACAAAGCACTTTCTTGATGCAGCACCATCCGGGAATCGGATTTCCAGTAAATACATTCCGGGGTTCAGTGCTGATAATGACAGGTAGTGAGATTTCGCCCCCCTCGCAATTCTTCCCTCGTCCAACACCTGTCCGCTCATACTAATAACCTTCCATTCCTGTATATCTGAGGAACAGCGAATGGTAATTTGATTTATAGCAGGGTTGGGGTAAAGATCAAATTCATTTAATCCCTCTTCCCTGATACCAACCGGGAAATTGTAATCCGACAGATATTTGGTAGAGTATCCGGTAAATCCGACAAATTCTGTTACTGACATCACAGGCACTTTGATTCCTTCTGCGAACCAGTCATAATTTATGGTGCTGCTCATACCCGTGAATGTCCATTCTCCAGCGAAATTCATCCATGTGAAGGACGTAGTTGTTGTAGTGACTCTGAGCACATTGTTATAAGTGCCAGCAGGTGTGATCAGATCACCGTAAGCATCTGCTTCAGTGTATATGGTACCGGAATCCCTCATCAGATAACCGCCTGCGGTGACATTATAAATTTTAACATCATAACCGTCCATGTAAGTGTCACCATATGTGAAAGGGAGTTCCATTCCTATCAGGTCGTCATAGTAATTAGCAAAGGAAATGTTTCCCGTTGCATAATGTCCGTGTGCAAGCAAAACCTGATGACTGCTATTTTGATTATAGTAAGCGTATGCACCATCTAAGGATCCCGCTGGTTTCGTACAAATGTTGGCATCCGCAACAGCAGCGGAGTCGGCGAAAGGCGTAGCTGCAGGGTGGACACATTCAGCGGGGACGCCTTCTATGAAGATCCCGTTGATCCCGCTGAAATCCCAGCTGTTCCCGCTGCCTGTCGTACCCAGATCAAGGCTGCTTACTTCATCGAAAATATCATATTGATAAGTATCGCCAACTTCAAGATTATTGGAAGCCGTCAGCGTGATCTGAGCATTTGTTCCTGCGTATGAAAGCAGCAGTATTGCGATCAGTATAATCCTTTTCATGTTTTATTTTATTTATTGATTGATTATTATTCCAGGTTTGCCGGCCAGTGTTGCCAGTTGGGCTCTCCATAATGGTAACCACTTGCTTCCCTGGAGGCAAGCATGGTCCATGTCCCATTTACAATGAACTGTTCGGTATCGCTGATAAGATAATTGATCAGGTAGAGGTCGCCACCGCCGGGTTCATATTTATTGAACACGATCTGGTTGGTACTCGGAGATGTCCAGAGACTTGTAGGTTGGCTGCCATTTACCGTCAGTTGGTTAGTGATGTCAATCATCCCCAGGGTATTTACGTTCAGCACCTTCACCTGCATTTCATTCCCAAGGCCCATGAGGAATACCAAAAATTTGCCATCCTGTGTCCAGCAGATATCCGAAATATTGATCGTATTAAGAGGTTCGCTGTAAACAACCTGTTTGTTATTGCCATTGGCATCCATTATAATTATGGCATCATGAGGGTGATTACTGTCGATCTCCCTGAGCTTTCCATTGAATGCTATGTAGGCACCATTTGGTGACCAAGCAGGCTCATAGGCAAAAACCATTTTTGTGGCAATTTTGCCGGGGCACTCAATTCCTTCATCTTTAAAAGTGAGCTGCTGGTAGGCACTCCCGTCTTCGTTGATCCTGTGGATCTGGTCATCGGAAAGCATATCCACATCCTGCGCTGCAAAAACAATTGTGGGTGCAACGGGTGAAACATCAAATTCACTTACATCCCAGTCCTCTTCACTGGTCACCTGAAATAAGCTATTCCCTGTTGCCCTTTCGCAGGTGTAGATCACTTTTACAAAACTTCCCCCGGGCTCCTTGCTTGTAAACACGGCCTTGTTGCTATGATAACCCAGTGTCCATCTCTCAAGACTGATGACATTGGGTTGAACGGCCGATAATACAGCCCCGGTCGTTGGGGATACGATAACATATGTATAGACGTCCGTTTGTGCGATGATCAATGAATTATCAACTTCCGGCACCGGTTCCGGATCATCCTGGTCTGCCTCGTCCTTCTGGCATGCAGTGAATGCCAAGAACAGAATTGATACAAAGATTAAACTAAATGTGTACTTTTTCATAATAATTGGTTTTAAAGGTTAATTATCGTTTTTAAGATTTTCAATTATTTTCCGCAAAGCTTCCTGTTGCTGCTGGAGCTTTTTCCTGATGTCTGAGATATATTTCAAATCATCAGCCTTGCCATTGGCTTTTTTCATATTTGATTTTCGCTTGTTCATAGGTGCTGCCAGGCATTCATAAGGCGAAAGTAATGTGCGCCGCCTTGCCCGGAAAATTTTACGGGTATGCTAAAAGTTTCAGCAGGGTTTCAAAAAGTCACAATTTTTGTAAAAAGAAGTAAGAGAGGGAGTTATGCTTCCTAAATTTTTATGAGGAAGGGGATGAGTTTATCGTCGGAAGAAAGTCCGAGTTTTTTGCGCAGGCGGTAACGCGTGGTCTTGATGCCCCCTTCCGATTTATAGGTGATGGCTGCAATTTCCTTGGTGGTCAGGTTGAGTTTAAGCAAAGCAGCAGTCTTGATCTCGGTAGGGGTCAGGTCAGGGCATTTTTCAAGCAAGCGAGTATAAAAACCGGAGTGGATGTTCTTGAATATCCTGTCAAATTCATCCCAGATGTTTTGCTTGTTTTTCCTGTCAAGTTCGTTTATGATACCTTTAATATGTGTTGAAACCTCTTCGCTAATGTCCGGGTTGTTGTGGATATCGTCCAGCTTTTCAAGGATGCTGCGAATGGTATCATTGTATCGGATCATTTCCAGTGCTTTGGATGCCAGCTCCCTGTTCTTCACCTCCAGCTGATCCTGCAGTATCTTGTTCTCATTTTCCCTGATCTTGCTTTCCTGAGCATGTATGATGTTCTCCTGTTCCATCAGGAGTGCACTTTTTTTGAAAGCCAGCGACTTATACCGTAATAAAATGATGACCAGCAACACGATGATCAGGAGAGTTAAACTGGAAATGCTGAGCAAGAGGATGTTTTGCCGTTGGATCTTGCTTTCATTGTGAAGCTGGGCAATCTTATTATCTTTTTGCTCAGATTGGAACTTTTGTTCAAACTCAACCAGCAGACGCTCCTTTTCTGCAGTAAAAAGACTATCCTCCAAATGCTTGTGTCTTTTCTGGCAGTCAAGTGCTTTTTCAAATTCCTTGTTGTTGGCATAAATTTTTGCCAGTGATCGATATCCCAGGCTCACAAGTGAAGGATTTTTAATCTCGGCAGCCATTTCCTGTGTTTTCTGCGCAAGTGTTATTCCCCTCGGGTCGTTGATACAACTGTATGCTTCAGCAAGACGGTAGCTTGAGATACACACCCCCGTTTTTTCATCAAGTAAATCAAAGCGCTGTATGGCATCGGTCAGCATTTCAATAGCTTCCCTGCACTGGCCGAGTTTTATCAGTAGCCCACTGATGGCGTATTTGGAACTGGCGATAACACGGCTGATATTCAGTCTTTCCCTGATCTCAAGCCCCTTAGTATAATTTATCAGGGCAGAATCATACTCATGCATCATTTCGTAAGCTTCTCCGAGCTGTGTATACACACAGGCTATTCCATACTCATCATCTATTTCCAGTTTCTGGACCATACCCTCCCTGAAGTAGTTTATGGCTTTCCCCGGTTCATTGCGTTTCATCAGTACATGCCCGAGCGCTACGTATGATGCCGAGGAGATTATCTTATTCGAGCTATGTTCGGACAGGGTGATCACCCGTTTATAGTGTTCGAGCGCACTTATATAGTCACCCAGGAGTTTACATACCTCCCCCCTGAAGAAGTAAAGCAAAACTAATGCCTCCTGGTCATCAATCTCCATGATCCGTTCTTCCGCCAGGTCAAAGTATTTGTTAGCAAGCGTATAATCATCCTTGTAGTAATAAACACGTCCCTGCCAGAGAAGGCTCCTCCCGGTACCGAGGTCATAGTTTTCTTTTGCCGATATGGTGAAAGCCTCCTGCAGGTAGCTCAGGGCTTTGTCATTGTCTACACTGCAATACTCTTGTCCAAGATCAAGCAACAAGGATACCTTGGTTGTATCATCAGGGAGGTCCCGGAAGTCAAATGTTTCATCTGCCAACACGAATTGGTGAGGTGATAATGAGAACAACAACAAAACCGTGATCGGTTTTATCATGTATGTTCTGATTATAACGACTGCCAGTCTGTAACTTGCCGTGATCAGTTTTTTGATTTTTGGGTTAAGTAAGGCAAATATATGAAATTAGCCTTTATAATCGCCGGCAGGAAGGATCTAAATAGTCAAGGTTCAACCCAGGTCCGGATTGGAAAGAATATCGTTGGGATCGACCGGCTGATTTTTAACCAGCCTTGAGCGTTCGTCGAGAAGTTTGTTGACCTCCTCATCCGTGAGATCTTGTTTTTTTAGCATCTCGTCTATCTTGGCAATATCATCCGGTATTTCGATCTCTTCTTTTGCTTCATCATCAAGGTCGAGGTCACCGATATCATCCCCAAGCTCCATTTTCAATTGTTCAACAAGGCTGGCGATCATCCCTTTAACAGGTTCCCCGAATTTACTCAAAAGCTCTTCCGACAACTGGTCACGCATATTCTCATAATTGCTGAGCAGGTATTCAAAATTCTGGTAAAAGGTTTTGTCAATACCGGGCATGTCGTCGAAAGAGGCTTTATCCTTCAGACGCTTGAATAGCTTGATCAGCAAATCAAGGTTTTCATTAAATGACCTGTCTTCTCCGCTCATATCTTCTTTTTTGCAAAATTACAGTATAAAATTTAAACGCTTACTGCTTAAAATCATTGCATATCTTTGTCGCTCAATGATAATGTCAAATATATAACAATGAAAACTACGATTTGGTTTATTGTGCTCCTGTTAACCATTGGAACAAATGCTTATACACAGGAAACAAATAAAAAGATCATGGATCCTGTTCATGAGGATGAAATCCTGATCGGCCATTGTACGCTGGATGGTCTCATGGAAGGGGAATTTGGCGAAATTTTTAATGAAGAATATGCTCAGTACGAGGTTGATATGCAATATATCAATGAAATTGCAACACTTAGCAGGGATGCAGAAATACTCATAGTGCTGGGAACCTGGTGTCACGACAGCCAGGAACAGGTTCCCCGCTTCTACCGGGTTTTGGAAACCGTGAAATATCCGCAAGACCTGGTCTCGGTAATTTGCGTCGACGGAAATAAAACTGCCGGGGAGGTCGACATATCAGACCTCGACATTGTTAAAGTACCAACCTTTATTTTCTACCGCAATGGTGAGGAAATCGGTCGTATAATCGAAACACCGGAGAATACGCTGGAGCAGGATATATCGGAAATGCTCAATTAAGCCCCTCTACTCAAATCGAGACAAGCTTCAGGCTTTGGGCGTTTGGCTTTAGGTATTTGAAATTTTAGCATTGAAGATTTTAGAAACAATAAAAGAAACGAAGGAAACCATCCTGAGGTTAAAGGAGGAGGGGAAGTCTGTTGGTTTTGTGCCTACCATGGGTGCTTTGCATGAAGGGCATCTTTCGCTGCTTGCAGAATCTATCTCTGATAATGATGTTTCTGTAGTAAGCATCTTTGTAAATCCGATCCAATTCAATAACAAGGCTGACCTTGAGAAGTATCCCAGGACACTGGAGGATGATTGCAACAAACTGGAAGATGCCGGATGTGACCTGGTATTTGCACCTTCGGTGGATGAGATGTACCCCGGGAAGGTTCAGGAACACTATGATTTTGGAGACCTTGAGCGGGTGATGGAAGGTGCCCACCGCCCGGGGCATTTCAATGGCGTGGCAGTAGTGGTGAAGCGCCTGTTTGAGATCTGTATCCCGCATAAGGCCTATTTCGGAGAGAAAGATTATCAGCAACTGAGGATCATTCAGTCGCTGGTTGAGCAGCAAAACATACCCGTTGAGATCATCGGTTGCCCGATCGTGAGGGAAGCTGACGGCCTGGCCATGAGTTCCCGTAATGTCCGTTTATCAGCTGAAGAACGAAAGATCGCCCCATCCATTTATGAGTCGCTGAAAAATATCAGGCGCAAAGTGGGTAATGGTACAGTAAATGAGGTGCTTAGTTTAGAAAAAGATAAACTGAACAGCCTTCCCGGAATGAAAGTTGAATACCTGGTAATTGCCGATGAAGATAAGCTTAAACCGGTAAATAACTGGGATGAAACAAAAAAACTCCGGGCCTTTATTGCCACTTTTCTGGGTGAAATTCGTTTAATTGACAACTTAAAAGTGTAATTTTGCATTGATATGCAGATCGAAGTACTTAAATCGAAGATTCACCGGTGTACAATTACCGAAGCTGACCTTCATTATGTTGGCAGCATAGCCATCGACGAGGATTTGATGGATGCAGCACAGCTTATTGAAAACGAGAAAGTACATGTATACAATATTACCAACGGTGAGCGACTGGAAACTTATGTTATTAAAGGTGAACGGGGTTCCGGTATCATTTCACTAAATGGCGCGGCTGCCCGGAAAGCTGCAATTGGTGACCTGATCATTATTGTTTCTTATGCTTCCATGGACCTGGAAGAGGCAGTGAATTTCAAACCTGCCATTATTTTCCCTGACGCGAATAATAAACTTTAAGGTATTGGTAAAAAAGGCACTGTCTGTTTTTAACTATATGATATTCCTCTTATTGGGAGTGTTATTCCTGTGGCTGGTTTTCAGGAACCTGGACGGACGGGAAATTTTTGAGCAGATCCTGGCGGCGGATTATTTCTGGATACTGCTGAGTATCATTGCAGGAATATTATCGCATATTGCCCGGGCTGCGCGCTGGAACATCCTTATCGGGTCGATGGGGCACCACACACGCCTGTCAACTACTTTTTATGCGGTTATGACCGGGTACCTGGCCAATACTGCGGTACCCAGGCTTGGAGAAGTGACCCGCTGCGGTGTGCTGAGTAAGAAACAGAACATCCCCTTCACTGAATTACTCGGAACCGTAATTGCGGAGCGGATCTTTGATATGATCATTATGATATTGATCATCATCGCGGTGATCCTCTTTCAGCTCGATCTTGTAGGTGCCTTTGTCGACAAGTATGTCTTTACCCCGCTTTTCTCACATTTCGAACATAATTTCGTACCGGTATTGATCATTCTCGCCATATTCCTGACGCTATTTGTGTTGTTGATACTGCTATGGAGAAGATATCGAACAAAATTGCAGAAATATGCATTCTACAGGAAACTCTCTGTATTCGGGAAGGGGATGTCAGATGGGATCAAAACCATTAAAAGAACCAGGAATAAGGGACTGTTCCTGCTGTATACAATATTTATCTGGGGCATGTATACTGCTATGATCTACCTGCCGTTTTTCTCTTTAGGAGCCACCTCGCATCTCGATTTTGTGGACGCTCTCACGGTCATGAGCATCGGCAGCATCGGGATCGTGGCACCCGTGCCGGGCGGCATCGGCACATACCATTTTATCGTAAAAGCAATACTTTTTGAATTATACGGAGTAGACCAGGCTTCGGCAGCTTCCTTTGCCACACTGACACATGCGGCACAAACGGTCATGATCATTGTGGTGGGCGGCCTGTCGTTCCTGATGCTCTTCCTCCAGAAAAACAAAACAGGACATGAATCATCTTGAACATATCGAATCCAG
>JAZBOU010000177.1:0-9911 GCA_036351275.1 Bacteroidales bacterium | reverse complement strand
CCTGGTCAGGATACAATACTCTGCAAAAGCGGCCGGAATTGCAAACGGATGGAAAAAATGGATCGGTGAAAACAAAGGCATTGAGCGTACCGGGATCATCACGAAAAAGAAAGACAAGGAAGGTGCTTTCAAGGCATGGGTGCATATCAGCGGACACACCGAAAATCCATATTACGGCCTGATCGATGCCTTCGAAGAACTTTACGGGAACATTTCCCCACTCGAAAGAGAGCTCACCCTGCTCTCTGAATCAGCTTTCGGGATCGAAATACTGCGCTTCGCAAGGCAGTTCCAGGGACTTGTGAAAAAGAGTGATACTAAAGAGAAGGATGAAGCAGAAATTGAGACGGAGATCGATAAATTACGGAGATATGCCGCATCATATTTCAAGAATTACCACATGCCCCTGGATAAGGAGACTTTTATTGCCATGATTTCGGCTTATCTCGATATGGTCAACCCGGAATATATTCCCGATGAACTTGATGTTCTAAATTCTAAGTTCGAGTCAGATATACAAGCCTATGCGGATTATGTGTTTGACGAATCAATTTTTACATCGGAGGAGTCGGTGAATGCTTTCCTGGATAATTATAAAGCGAAGAAATATAAGAAGATACTCAACGATCCTGCATACGACCTGGCTTCTGGCTTTGCCGACATGTACAATAAGGAGATCCGGCCGCAACTGAGCAAATACTGGGTCGAGAACGACAGCCTGCAGCGCCTTTACATGAAAGGCCAGATGACATTCCGGCCTCAGGACCGCTACTACCCCGATGCCAATTTCACGCTCCGGGTAACTTATGGGAAAGTGAAAGGCTATGAACCCCGTGATGCGGTGACGTACGAATATTACACGACCCTCGAGGGCATTATGCAAAAAGAGGACCCGGCCATCTACGATTATGTTGTGGAAGATAAGCTGAAGGAACTATATGAGAATAAGGATTACGGACGTTATGCCGATAAGGATGGCAACATGCATGTGTGTTTTATCGCAACCAACCACACTTCAGGCGGTAATTCCGGTAGCCCGCTCCTCAACGACAATGGAGAGCTTGTGGGAATAAATTTCGACAGGTGCTGGGAAGGTACAATGAGCGACATTGTTTATGATCCGGAAATGTGCAGGAATATCTCTATTGATATCCGCTACTGCCTCTTCCTCATTGATAAATTTGCAGGTGCCGGGCACCTTGTTGATGAGATGACAATAATAGAGTAGGTCCTTGAATTCTGATATCTGATATCTGATAGCTGATATCTGATAGCTGATAGCTGAAATTTGAAGTTATGATCATGCGTAAGCGCATAGTGGTGCTGCTAACTGCCCTGATGTTTACATTGGGCGGAATAGCACAAACCTCCATTCATAAAGAACAATCCCTCAATTATGCTGCATATGGTGAATTGACGCAGGAGGAATATGATGAATTGAATGGCTTTGTAAAGCTTTCCGGTCAGCCGGAGATCAGGGGCGAGTTGCACAGGACCGTGTTTGGTTATCATCCGTATTGGGGAGGATCCAATTACCTGAATTACCATTGGGACCTGCTCAGCGATCTCTGCTATTTTTCCTACGAAGTAGATCCCGAAAGCGGGAATGCCGTAACCTTCCACGACTGGCTTACATCCCCTGCAATAGATTCAGCGCTGGCTAATGGTACAAGGGTGCATTTATGCGTAACACTCTTTTCCGGTCAAAGCATATTCTTCAATAATCCGTTAGCAAGACAAACCCTTACCAATAACCTGATCAGCCTGGTGAAACAAAGGAGCGCCCACGGGGTGAGCTTCGATTTTGAGGCGGTCCCGGCATCACAGGGGGAAAATATGGTGGCATATGTTGGTGAATTTGCCGGGGCTTTTCGCGACAGCATCCCTAATGGGATACTTAGTATTGCCATGCCAGCGGTTGACTGGAGTGGCATATTCGATGTACAGGAACTTAATAAAGATGTTGACCTGTATATGATCATGGGTTATGATTATTACTGGAATGGCAGCACAACAGCCGGTCCCGTTGACCCGCATTACAGTATGACCTCCGGATATAATTATAGTATATCGCGAACGGTATCGTATTACCAGTCGGAAGGAATGCCCATGAACAAAATGCTGCTTGGAGTACCTTACTATGCCAGGGAATGGCCTACGGCATCACAATATGCTCCATCGGCTACCACAGGCAATGGTGCGGCATATACCTGGGCCAATATCATGAATAACACATCAGGCAATTATTCTGCTGCAAACAAACACATTGAGCCCAATTCGTTCAGCCCGTATTATTCATATTATGGAAGTGGCTGGAACCAGTGTTTTGTAAATGATGTGGAAAGCCTCACACGCAGGTATAAAATGGTTAACCGGCGGGGAATGGCCGGCATCGGCATCTGGGCCCTGGGATATGATAACGGGTATACTGAGCTCTGGGAACTGATACAGCAAAACTTTACGCAGGAAGATCAGATCACCTGGTGGGATGAGATATACGACAGTGGAGGTCCAGCATGGGATTACTATAATGGTGAGGAATATGTGCTTACCTATCACGGTGAAGTATTTGAAAGCATGCGGCTCGGATTTCTTGAATTCGACCTGGAACCGGGATATGATTCACTCTGGATATATAATGGGTATTTCCCCGAAGGGGAATTGTATGGCGGGTTCACGGGAAGCACACTGCCACCGGTATTTTACGCAATGAATGAATATAATACTCTGAGCATTCGGTTTAAATCCGATCAAAATACAAGCAGGGCCGGATGGAAGGCCGTGATAGAAAACTATCCGGCTGGCATAAGGGAGCAGGCCGAAAACGACGGTTTTACTGTTTATCCCAACCCGGTACGTTCTGTCTTAAACATTGAGTCCCCAGTCTCAGGGGTGATCACCATACATGACCTGGCAGGGAATATTGTTGCCAGGGTTTTTAAAGGCGAAGCGATCCTTCAGATCGACCTCTCAGAAATACCACCGGGTGTTTACATGCTGCTACTGATCGACAAGGACCAGAAGATTCAACAGAAAATTATAAAACTGTAATTCATCACTCGGCACTCTAAAAGGGATGGCCAATAAGCGTCGCTCCCAGCCATTGTACTTTCAGGTGGGAGTATTGTGTGTAAGGTATGTTCCCGGTAAAATACTGTGCCAGCACCTGGAAGGTCCTGGTCTCTCGATAGGCGATCTCGATGCCTGCTCCAAACATGCTGTTCAGGCTCCACCTGGTTTCCTCCAGGATCTGGAAATCAGCCCCGACAATGAAATTAAAGGAGGAGCCTATTCTCACAGGCGTGCGGAAGATGGTACCGGCCTGGAATTTCCAGAATCCCCTGTCGTGGGGCGAATTAAATGCCATCTCCACACCACCGTAATACCGCATTTTACTGAACTGCCAGGATGCATGGATGTCAACGGCATCATAAGTATTCAGGTTTTCCTGGAAGGTTTCGATCTCATTCCGGAAAATATATTCTTCCGAGAAGTGGGATGACTGGTGCACGATGGCTGTCCGTAATGAAAAACGTTTCATCCTGAATACAAAAGGCAAACCGGCCCTGATATCCGTGTTGATCAGGTTGACCTGGAAAAGCGAGGATGGCTGCACAAACTCAAACTGGAAAAATATCGTAGCCATGAAACCGATCTCGAAGCCATAGTCGCCTTTGTCCCACTGGACCACGGGAAGCTGGAATCCGAGTGCAAGAGGAGCATAGATCAGGTCCTGACGTGTACTGCCTTCCCAGAATGCATTCAGCGATCCGTATGACTGGCACTCCACCGGATCAAGGAAAAGCGGATCGAAATAGTGTTCATCCGGCAGGTAATCCACAGCCTTTTCCCTTTGCTGGGCCAGGCCAGGAACAATGCTTAGAGCAAGAAATATAAAAATGGCACACCTTCTTATCATTATGATAATAGTTTAAAATCAGTATAAAGTTAAAAACAACTCAATACGCAAGACCCAACACCCGGCACTTTGTTGTATTTTTGCAGTCCGAAAAACAACAGTTATGCATTTAGTTCAGTGTAGGATATGAGCGAAAAAAAAGAAAAACTCTTTAGCGAATTCCCTCCGGTGACAACGGCCGAGTGGGAAGCTGTGATCGAGAAAGACCTCAAAGGGGCCGATTACGAGAAAAAACTGGTATGGAAGACCGGACAGGGATTTAATGCCCGGCCTTACTACAGGGAAGAGGACCTTCAGGGAATTGAGACCGGTTTTCTGCCGGGTGAATATCCTTATGTAAGGGGAAACAGGCTTAACAACAACGACTGGTTCATCAGGCAGAATATCAAGGTAAATAATATTGAGGAAGCGAATAAAAAGGCGCTTGATATCCTCATGAAAGGCGTCAACTCACTTGGATTCCTCCTCGATGATAAAAAAGAATATAGCAAAGAGGATCTTGATGGGCTTTGCAAGAACATATTTGCCGAGATCGTGGAACTGAATTTTATTTGCGGCACCCAGGCTGAAAATATTGCAGCTATCTACCTGGAACTGGTTAATCAGTATAACAGGGATTTTCAAAAGGTACATGGTTCTGTGAATTATGATCCGCTTGGAAGGCTTGTCATGAAGGGTAAATACTATGAATCCTTCGATGAGGACTTCAGTCGTTGCAAGCGCATGCTGGAACAAACGGCCAACCTGCCTCATTTCAAGGTTATCACCGTAAATGGAAGGAATTTCCACCATGCAGGTTCCTCTATTATACAGGAACTGGCATTTAGTATTGCAGCCGGCGCCGAATACCTTACCAAGCTTACAGACATGGGGCTGTCGGTTGATAAAGTGGCTCCGGGAATGAGATTCAATTTTTCCATCGGGCCGGATTATTTCATGGAGATGGCAAAGATCCGGGCTGCCAGGAAGCTTTGGGCTAATATCGTAAAAGCTTACGGTCCGAGCAGTGATGAGATTACCAGGATGAGCATCCATACTGAGACCGCCAGCTGGAACATCACAGTATATGATCCTTATGTGAACATGCTGCGTACAACAACGGAATCCATGTCGGCTGCCATTGCGGGCGTCGAATCACACATTGTAAAACCATTTGATGCTGCATATAGCCATCCGGACGACTTCAGTGAGCGTATTGCGAGGAATCAGCAGCTATTGCTCAAGGAGGAGGCCTACCTTGATAAGGTAGTGGATGCCGCTGCCGGCTCATATTATATTGAGAACCTGACCGCCTCGGTTGTTGAGCAAGCATGGAAACTCTTCCTTGAGATCGAGGAAAAGGGAGGTTATATTGAAGCTGTGAGATCGGGTTTCATCCAGGACAGCATCAAAGAAAATGCCGCTATGCTTGATAGGGATATTGCCACACGTAAGATGAGCCTGCTGGGAACCAATCAGTATCCGAACTTCAATGAAAGGATAGAAACGTATATCCCGGCAGAAGTGTTCCAACCCTCAGATTTCACCGAGCCCGGTGCTGAATTCGAAACACTGAAGCCCTACCGCGGATCACAGGCCTTTGAAGCCCTGCGTAAAAAGACCGATGATTATGCCCGCGACCATAAACGGCCTGCCGTATTTATGTTTACCTACGGTAACCTGGCGATGCGTATAGCCAGGGCCCGCTTTGCCGGCAACTTCTTTGCTGTGGCAGGCTTTGACCTGATCGATAACCTGGGTTTCAAGACCCTTGTTGATGGCATCCGGGCTGCTAAAGAAAGCAAAGCTGAGATCATTGTGATATGCAGTTCCGATGATGAATATGCCGAAATAGCCCCTGAGATCATCAGAGCCTTAAACGACAAGGCCATAGTTGTTCTGGCGGGATATCCAACGGATATCGTTGACGATTTGAAAAAGGCAGGTCTGAAGCATTTCATTCACATTCGGTCGAATGTGCTGCAAAGCCTGCAGGATATACAAAAAGAATTGGGCATTTAGTTTAACAACAGAAGCAAAAAGACATGAAACCGAATTTCAGTCAGATAGATATAAACAACAGCAGGAAGGAAGTTGCAGATATTCCTGCATGGGAGCATCGCAACCATATTGAAAAAGATTGGCTTACCCCGGAAAAGATAAACCTGAAACCTGTGTATACCGCCGCCGACCTGGAGGGCCTGGAGCACCTGCAGTATGCTGCCGGCCTGCCTCCATTCCTGCGTGGTCCGTATTCTACTATGTATGTGATGCGTCCCTGGACCATCAGGCAATATGCCGGCTTCAGTACCGCAGAAGAATCAAATGCTTTTTACCGCCGCAATCTTGCTGCCGGGCAGAAAGGGCTTTCGATCGCGTTCGACCTGGCGACGCACAGAGGTTATGATTCCGATCACGAAAGGGTAGTAGGTGATGTTGGGAAAGCCGGTGTGGCTGTCGACTCAATCCTAGATATGGAGATCCTCTTCGACCAGATCCCGCTCGACAAAATGTCGGTTTCGATGACCATGAACGGAGCAGTACTGCCCGTGATGGCCTTTTATATTGTGGCAGGCCTGGAACAGGGTGCGAGCCTGGAAGAGCTGAGTGGCACCATACAGAATGATATCCTCAAGGAATTCATGGTACGGAACACTTACATTTACCCTCCACTGCCTTCCATGCGCATCATTGCCGATATATTCGAGTATACCTCACAGAAGATGCCGAAATTCAATTCTATCAGTATCAGCGGGTATCATATGCAGGAAGCCGGGGCCACAGCCGATATTGAGCTGGCGTATACCCTGGCCGACGGAATGGAATACCTCAGGGCAGGGATCAATGCGGGTATGGATATTGATGCTTTTGCTCCCAGGATTTCTTTTTTCTGGGCAATAGGGATGAACCATTTCATGGAGATCGCCAAAATGCGTGCCGCAAGAATGCTCTGGGCCAAGATCGTCAAAGAGTTCAATCCCAGGAACACCAAATCGATGGCATTGCGTACGCACTGCCAGACATCAGGCTGGAGCCTGACTGAGCAGGACCCGTTCAACAACGTGGCCCGTACCTGCATTGAGGCCATGGGAGCTGCACTCGGCCATACACAATCATTGCATACCAATGCACTTGATGAAGCCATTGCCCTGCCGACCGACTTCTCGGCCAGGATCGCACGGAATACCCAGATATACATCCAGGAAGAGACCAATATCACGAGGAGTGTTGACCCCTGGGCCGGTTCCTATTATGTTGAAACCCTCACAAAGGAAATTGCTGACCGGGCATGGGAACACATCCTGGAGATTGAAAAACTGGGTGGTATGGCCAAGGCCATTGAGACCGGGATACCTAAGATGAGGATAGAAGAGGCTGCTGCGCGAAAGCAGGCACGCATCGATTCACACAAGGATACCATTGTCGGTGTTAATAAGTACCGTCTACAAAAAGAAGAGCCCATTGAAACGCTTGACATCGATAATACGGCAGTGCGTGATGCACAGATCAGGAGACTGAAAAAGCTCAGGGCAGAAAGGGATGAAGCTGCAGTACAGGCTTCGCTCGATGCGATAACCAGGGCCTGTGAATCCGGTGAAGGTAACCTGCTGGAACTGGCTGTTGACGCTGCTCAAAAACGTGCAAGCCTGGGAGAGATCTCTTATGCATGTGAGAAGGTATTTGGCAGGTATAAAGCTGTTATCCGCTCCATTTCAGGGGTATATTCATCCGAATCGCGGGGCGATTCCAGCTTCCAGAAAGCCTGTGAACTGGCTGATAATTTTGCCGAACTGGAGGGTAGAAGGCCCAGGATCATGGTAGCCAAAATGGGACAGGATGGCCACGACCGCGGAGAAAAGGTGGTGGCTACAGGCTTTGCCGACATCGGATTTGATGTGGATGTCGGACCCCTTTTCCAGACCCCTGAGGAAACAGCAAGACAGGCTGTAGAAAATGATGTTCATATTGTAGGTGTTTCAAGCCTTGCTGCCGGGCATAAAACCCTCGTCCCCCAGTTGATAGAGGAGTTGAAAAAACAGGGGAGGGAAGATATTATGGTCATCGTCGGCGGGGTGATCCCTCCACAGGACTATGATTTTCTCTATAAGGCCGGAACCGTGGCCATATTCGGACCGGGCACGGTAATTTCCGATGCAGGTATCAAGTTGCTCGAGATCCTCATTGCCAGCAGGAAAAACTAGGGCGTCATTTTTGTCCAGTATCGTAAAGAAAAAAATATTTTAACTTTACGATATGAACGTACCACCCATGTTTTCTATTTCAGGCCAGATCGTGGATATCATCAACAACAGGATCTTCCCCGGAACGGTTCTGGTAAAGAACGGGAAAGTGGAGGCTGTTACAGAGGTTGAGGTTGACGAGAAAGATTTTATCCTTCCCGGTTTCATTGATTCCCACATCCACATCGAAAGCTCCATGCTCATTCCGAGCGAATTTGCGCGGCTGGCTGTGACCCATGGTACGGTCGCCACGGTATCGGATCCACACGAGATCGCCAATGTGATGGGCATCGATGGCGTGATGTTCATGATCCAGAATGGGAAAAAGGTTCCCTTTAAATTTTATTTCGGAGCACCATCATGTGTACCGGCCACTCCTTTTGAAACTGCCGGTGCTGAACTTGGCCCGCAGGAGATCGACAAACTCCTCTCCATGGATGAGATCAGATATATGTCGGAGATGATGAATTTTCCGGGCGTACTTAATGGGGACCGGCAAGTAAAAGCAAAACTTGCAATTGCCGAAAAATATGGTAAGCCCGTCGATGGCCATGCCCCCGGCTTGCTGGGCGATGAAGCTGCGAAGTATATTGCAGCAGGTATCAGCACGGATCATGAATGCTTTACCCTTGAGGAGGCCCTTGACAAACTGGTGAGTGGCATGTACATCCAGATCAGGGAAGGCAGTGCTGCAAAAAATTTCGAAGAACTTATTCCGCTGCTGGAAAAATGCCCCGAAAAAGTCATGTTCTGCAGCGATGACCGGCATCCCAACGACCTGGCCAGGAACCATATCAATGACCATGTGCGACGTGCTGTGAAAGCCGGTTTTGATCCGGTGACCGTATTGCGGGCCACTACGCTCCATCCCATTCAACACTATGGTCTGGATGTCGGCCTTTTGCAGGAGGGAGATCCGGCCGATTTCATTGTTGTCGACAACCTGAAGGATTTTAATGTAAAGCAAACCTGGATAGACGGAATGCTCGTTGCCATAAATGGCCAGCCGATGTTCAAGTCGGTGAAGGAAAAGCCCATTAACAAGTTCAAGGCCGCGCCAATCACACCGAAGGACATAGAGGTGCAGGCCAAAGGAAGCCAAATTGCGGTGATCAGGGCTATTGACGGGCAACTGGTAACCGAACAGCTGAATAAACTGCTGGTCAGTGAAAATGGACTGGTGGCACCTTCAATCGAGAATGATATCCTGAAACTGGTGGTATGCAACCGCTATGAGAAGGCCAAACCTGCAGTGGCTTTCATCAACCATTTTGGATTTAAGCGGGGCGCGATCGCTTCCACTGTGGCTCACGACAGCCACAATATCATTGCCGTTGGCACCAGCGATGACGAAATTTGCCGGGCGGTCAACCTGCTGGTAAAGAACAAGGGTGGTATTTCACTTGTTGACGGTGAAACAGAAGAATTACTGCCCCTTCCCGTGGCAGGGCTGATGTCGAACAAAGATGGTTTTAGCGTTGCAAAGGCATATGATGAACTCGACAAGAAGGCGAAAGCACTCGGATCAAGCCTTCGTGCCCCATACATGACACTCTCTTTTATGGCCCTGCTGGTTATTCCTGCCTTAAAACTCAGTGATAAGGGACTGTTTGACGGCAATAAGTTTGAGTTTGTGCCTTTGGTTAGATAGGTGTCGGGCTTCGGGCGTCAGGCTTCGGGCGTCGGGCATAATATTATAAGGAGATACACATTTGGCTTCATGTTTGCTATAGAGTGAATGTATTTAAAGTCTTTCAAGATCAGTTTACTTG
>JAZBOU010000176.1:0-3883 GCA_036351275.1 Bacteroidales bacterium | reverse complement strand
TTTCTTAAACTCAAGTTTTTTGTTTTCTTTTTTCGTTTTCATCTTAATAGGTATTGATTAAACATGCTTGTCTACCTATTAATACCGAAAAAGCGAAAATGTCGCACTTTTTTTGCAGTTTTTTTTACATAAAATTCTGAAACCCGCATTAAAACCAGATTATAAGTTAAGGTGAGATACATCCGAACCCAGGGTACATTGTAAATCTCAGAAAATGATGATAGATCACCCCTTCGCTAAAGCTTCGGGGTACAAGGATAGAAGCTGTGCTTAGCGCTCTACGGTCTCCTTCTCATTCACGTATCTACCTCTTCATTCTTCTGTCTTCTGTAATATATAGTTATTGGATGGCAATTTTTCCATTGACACCTGAGATGTTATTTTCATTATCTTTATAATAAACCTGTACAGAGTTTATTCGATTTAAACAAAAAGCGTATGAATAAGATCAAACATCCATTGGGAACAATGCTGCTAGCTTTTGCCATTATCCTTAGCTGCTGCAAAAAAGATGACGAAAATCAGGTTATAGTACCTGTACCGGATACAGACCCTACACTTGAATTCATAGCAGACAGTGCATATATATCCGGTGATGTAATCTTACCACTGAACGCCATTTTCAGGGTTGGCGTGCAGGCCACCAACGGAGGAGGGAAGAACAAACTGCTTTCCTTCATGATCATCAGAACCTTTGAAGGCCTTAACGACACACTAATCAATCATAGTATATCTTCACAGGACTATGTATGGGAAGGTAGCTTTGATGCCAGAGATAGCGAAGGAAACGAACTCTGGTCTTTCATTGTAACAGATGACAATGGACAAACCGCCTCTGTTGCACTCACCATCACCACAATGGATCCGGGACCTTCGATCAGCTTTATTCATGATAACCTGCATGTATCAGGCGATACGACATTAGAGAAGAATGCTGTGTTCAGCGTCGGTATAAATGCAAGCAGTTCACCTATTGGAGCAGCGCTTGGATCCTTCAGGGTGGAAAGAAATTTTAATGGAAGCCCTCAGCTTGTTTTTGAAAAAATCCTGTCGGGGCAGGAATTTGCCTGGGATTCTGCTTTTAATGCCAGTAATGTAGCCGGAGAAGAATACTGGACCTTTACCATCACCGACCAGGAAGGAGATATCGCCATGCTCTCTTTCGTGATTACCACCGAAAATGAGGAGGGCGAGATCATTGCTTATGCCGATATAAACATGGGTTCATATAATGAGCCTTTTTATGGTGCCTTTCTAGATGCTGTAACAGGATTGGTATATAATCGCAACGAAGCCAGCATGAACCAGGAGCTTATTGATATCGTCTTCTACCGGGGTGCACTAAATGGCCCTACTTTTGGCGCCCCTTCAAACGAAGATGTTCAGGCTGTTTACGATCTAATGGGAATATGGGTCACATTTAACACAACATTATTCCAGACAGCCAGCATCACAGCCGGTGAATTCGATGCCATTGGATCAGTCTATACATTTCCTGCTTTTACAGGAGATAAAGATGACATAAACGATCTTCAGATCAACGATGTGGTTTTCTTCAAATCACACGATAACAAGCTGGGGTATATCAAGGTAAATTCTATTAATGCAAAAGGTGATTTTATCAATATAGATCTAAAGGTTGAACCGTAAGTCACCAACAGTAAGTATTAATTATCTCTCAGTGTGTTAAACAAGATTAGACAGGTATTTTTATTTGTATTGGAGATGTTTGAGCCCAAGGTAAATTGTATCTCGAAGATGATAATAGATCACCCCTTCGCTAAAGCTTCGGGGTGCAAGGATAGAAGAAGTGCTTAGCGCTCTACGGTCTCCTTCTCATTCACGTATCCACCTCTTCATTCTTCTATCTTATATAACATAGCGCTCCTAACGGAGCGCAAAAAACCATCCTGATCACATTTTGCTACGGAAATAATGCTCCTCTGGAGCATAATCGCTTCTAAGAAAAGCCATCCCCTTTCAACTATCCCCTTTGTCATATGGGCAGTGCTCCCATGGGAGCACTATATTCGTCAATCAAACATTTTACCCTCTAAATTTCCGCTCCGTTAGGAGCGGTATGTCAAATCCAACCATGAAAAATGGGGGACATTTTCCCAAAAATGGTATTAATAGTAAAACACGGTATTATGGCAAACACATACACAAGTAATTACATTCACCTCATTTTTGTAGTGAAGTTCAGGCGATCATTAATTCAGCCGTCCTGGGAGGAAGAATTGTATAAGTACATTACAGGCATTATCACAAACAGGGGAAATAAACTTTTCGTAATTAATGGTATGCCGGATCATGTGCACATTTTTTTCGATCTAAACCCTGCAGTATCACTTTCCGACCTGGCCCGGGATATAAAGACCAATTCCACCAAATGGATCAACAAAAAAAATCATAACAATTCAAAATTTCAATGGCAGCAAGGGTTTGCAGCATTTTCCTATTCGAAATCACAACTTCCCAGGGTAGCGGGATATATTAAACGTCAGAAAGAACATCATGCGAAAGCAACTTTCGACATGGAATACAGGGCTTTTCTTGATAAATATGAGGTTAACCATAATGTCCGGTTTATTCTTAGATCCCCGGAATAACATAGCGCTCCTAACGGAGCGCCTGATCAGCTAACCTCGGCACATTTTGCTACGGAAATAATGCTCCTCTGGAGCATTATCGCTTCTAAAAAAAGCCATCCCCTTTCAACTATCCCCTTTGTCATATGGGTAGTGCTCCCATGGGAGTACTATATCAAAAAAAAACCGCGCCCATAGGCGCGGTCCACTTCTGATTTCTGATTTCTATTTCTGGTATCTGACTTCTAATGTCCGTCGCCGACCACCTTAAAGTGATCGCCGGTCTCGTCGACAATGACCTTATACCATTTCTCTCCATAGCCGGGCTGGTCCAGTTTTGGGTTATGGTATTTATAGCCTTCCGGCACTTCCTGCGGTTCTTTCACGTTGCCATCCATGAAACGGGTGAAGAGGTATTCATAAAAGCCTTTCCACTCCAGTACGGTATTGTTGGCAACACTTACCGAATAGTCGGTGAGGAAGGTGAGCGCCATGTCGGGCTTCATCTCATACAGTTTGGTGGCTGCCTCATCAATGGCCGGGGTCATATCGATGAACTCCTGTTCGGTCTCCTGTTGTTTTACGAAGATCTCAGGATGAATGAGGTTGTAGCGCGTGTAGGCGAAATTCGAGATCTGGTTGAACACCCAGAAACCGGCATCGTCCACGAATTCCATCATGGAGCCATAGCCCTGTGCGATCAGTTCCGGTGCCCTGGTCATGGCCGAATACAGCGGCATATATACCGATGATGCGGCATCGTCGACGCCCCACCAGATGATCCCGCCAATACGGTCGGGCAGCCAGTTGCGGCTCTGTGTGACAAATGAGAAGCCGGTCTGCTGTGTAGCCGTCGCACGCTCGTTGCAATAGGTCACGCCGTCGACCTGCCAGGTGAGCGGACGCCAGCGGTATGGGTTTCCGAAAGGACCCGCGCCAATGTCTTTGGTCATATCCAGCTCGGTTCCCTCAAGGTGGTTGCGCATGAAGTTCATCATGTCATGCACGGAGATCTTGCGCTCAGGCTTGATCCAGAGTGGCATGCGGTTAGACGCAAAACCGTTGGGGTTCTTGCTGCCGTCGGCAAATTTGTCTTCATGCTTCACATGGCCTTTCACATAGTCGATGTACTGTTCCATGTCGCTGTGTACCTCCCTGAACATGGCCCACACCCTCACCTCGCAAAAGCGGGCACCGCCAAAGTCAACGGGGGCATACACGTCGGAGAAACTAAAGTCTTTGTCCTTGCCATCAAAGTAACCTTTGTCCCTGGCAAAAGAGATCACGTCGGG
>JAZBOU010000175.1:0-16444 GCA_036351275.1 Bacteroidales bacterium | reverse complement strand
CTACCTCAAGGAAACCAATGCTGATCTTACTGTAACAGGATTTAAAAGGGTTATGCTTGGTGCGTAGTTCTTAAAACTTATAAAAAAAGGCGGCTCTTTGAGGCGCCTTTTTTTTGGTTCGCGGTACGCGGTACGTGGTTTTTATAAATTCAGATATCAGATATCAACTATCAGAATTCAGATTTCTATGATAGTAGTTCTTTCACGATCATTGATATTTCCTTATTGTCGGCCTGCCCGGCGAGTTTTTTGGATGCTATGCCCATCACTTTGCCCATGTCTTTCATGCTTTCGGCCCCGGTCTCGGCAATGATATTCTGTACAATGTCCTTCAGGGCATCACCGCTGATCTGTTCCGGCAGGTAAGCTTCAATGATAGTGGCCTGGAATTCTTCCTCCTCTGCCAGGTCGGTGCGGCCTTTTTCACGATATATGGCTGCCGATTCCCTTCGCTGCTTGACCAGCTTTTTGAGCAATCCCATTTCCAGGTCATGTGGAATTTCATCAGCGGCACCTTTCCCGGTTTTGATTATCAGTAAACCTGATTTTATTGCCCTCAGGGCTTCAAGCTTTTTCGAATCCTTTGCCAGCATGGTGGCCTTGATGTCTTCGTTGATCTTTTCGGCTAGTGTCATCGAGATATTTTTGATGTAAATTTAGCTATTTCCTTTCGATATGGCGGAATCACATCAAAAATAGTGTTAGGTGTTGAGGCCTGCCTGCCGGCAGGCAGGGTTGGGTGTTTAGTTATTGCTGAACGTTGAACTATGATCTCTGAAATCAGAAATAATCCAAAATTCAACATCCATCATCCAAAATCTTGTGTACCTAACATCAAAAGCCAAAGCCTAATTATGGTACACTTCAAGCGCTTAATGTTCAATGAAAAAGCCCCCGCATCACTGCGGAGGCCCTGTTCAAAAAATCAAATATAGAAATGAAAGAAATGGTTAATCTACATTGTCGTGGAGAAAGCTGTTGTCTTTCAGACCGGAGCCTTCTTCATCATCGCCCAGCGTATATTTGGAGATCTGTGAATCCTCGGATGGCTTCTCTTCTGATAATTCAACGTTCTTCCTGCGATAAGCAGGTTCTGTTTCGAGTTCGGAAAGACCTCCCGGCGATTTCAGCTTGATACTCATCTGCCGCAGACGTTCAACCCGTTCCTTTGCTTTCCGCTCCATCACTTCATTGTCCTCGGGGTTTAATGTTTCAGGCTCGGGTTTGGAAATTTTCTTTGTTTCCGGATTGTCTTCTCTGACCGTGAAATCATTTGTTTCCGGAACTTCCATTTCATCAACCGGTGCACTGATCCTGCTAATGTTTTCCTGCTTTTCCGGCTCCGGTACCACATCATCAAGGGTAAAGCGGATGATTTTCGTCTTTTCTTCTGTCGCTCCGGATTCTGAAAGAGAAGATTCTGCAAGTTCCTCTTCCTCCAGTTCCTTGTCTTCAGGGATGAGCTCCTCCCCGCTAACATCGGGTTTACTGATGAATTTTATCTCATCCACTTCGGGTAATTCCTCATTTTCTTCCTCATCCAGAACCGGTTCCGGAGCAGGCCGTGTAGGCCTGGGTATGCCCCTTTCAATCTCTGAATCTGCTGATGGCCGGATAATTTCTTTCGGCCTGTTCCTATTGTAGAGATCATACCTGACCGGTTCGCATTCCGGTTTATTCTCCTTGTCGAAGCCGGTGGCAACGATGGTAACGCTGATCTTATCTCCCAGGCTATCATCTTTACCGGCGCCCCAGATCACATCTACGTTTGGTCCGGTTTTGTCGGTGATATACTCGGTGATCTCGGTGATCTCGTCGAATGAGATGTCATGCTCATCTGATGAGAGATAAAGGAGGATATTTTGAGCACCGGATATATCATTGTCGTTAAGAAGGGGAGAACTAATGGCATCCTCAATGGCTTGCTGGGCGCGATTCTCACCGCTGGCTATGCCCGTTCCCATGATCGCCACTCCACTGTCTTTCATCACGGTATTCACATCTTTGAAGTCGATATTGATATAGGCTTTTACCGTGATGATCTCAGCAATACCTTTGGCGGCAGTTAACAACACATTGTCGGCGATCTTGAAACCCTCGAGAATACCCAGGTTCCCGTATTGCTCCCTGAGTTTGTCATTGCTGATGATAAGCACGGCATCAGCATACTTCCTGAGTTCGGCAATGCCGCGTATTGCCTGTTGTTCGCGCTTCCTGCCTTCAAATTTGAAAGGAAGTGTTACAATGGCGACCACCAGGATCTGATTTACTTCATCATCGCCGAGCTCAACTTCCTTGGCGATCTTTGCGATCACAGGTGCAGCACCGGTACCGGTACCACCTCCCATGCCAGCAGTGATAAAGAGCATCTCAGTATTGGCGCTGAGGAGCTTTTTGATCTCCTCCGATTTTTCAATGGCGGCCTTTTCAGCTATCATGGGTACCGATCCTGCCCCCAGTCCTTTTTCTCCAAGCTGGATCTTATTCGGGACGGGGCTGATATCCAGTGCCTGGGCATCGGTGTTGCAGACGATGAAATCTACCCCTGTGATACCCTGGCGGTGCATGTGGTTGACTGCATTACTGCCTCCGCCACCTACACCGAGTACTTTGATGATAGATGATTGGTTTTTGGGCCTTTCGAATTTTAGCATATCCTCCATTTTGGTCAATTAAATTTAGATGAATAAATCGCGTTGTATTTTGGGTCGGTTATTTTTTATTAACAAAGTCATTGTTGATTAATCTTCAATCTGGTCCTTTTCAAACCAATCCTGTATTGTCCCAAGGAAGCTTTTCGTCTTGGGTATTTTTGAAGGTTTTGCCTTGCCTTTCCTGGATTTGGCTTGCGTCTGGCCCTTTTTCTTTTCGTCATCAAGTCGCTTGAATCCTTCTATTACAAGACCAGTCCCTGTTGAGTACATCGGACTGGCCATCTCATCCGGTACATCATTGGAAAGATGTTCGTTGGGATATCCAATACGTGTATCCATGCCGGTGATGAACTCCGTAAGCTGGACCAAATGTTTCAAGAGCGAACCGCCTCCTGTCAGCACAATTCCCCCGATCAGTTTTTTCTCATATCCTGAGTTCTTGATCTCGTAGTGAATGTGGTCGATGATCTCTTCCATCCTTGCCTGGATGATACTTGCCAGGTTCTTCAGGGTGATCTCTTTCGGAGGCCTGCCCCTGAGCCCGGGTATTGCAACGACCTCTTCATCCCTGTTCTCGCTGGCCAGGGATGAACCGAACTTGACTTTCAATTCTTCTGCATGTTTCTTGATGATGGTGCAGCCTTCTTTCACGTCTTCGGTTACAATGTCGCCACCGAATGGGATCACTGCCGTATGGCGTATGATGCCATCCTGGAAGATCGCGATGTCGGTCGTGCCGCCGCCGATATCGACCAGGGCCACGCCCGCCTCCTTTTCCTCATCGTTCAGAACGGCTTCCGCCGAAGCAATGGGTTCAAGAATAAGGTCGACCACTTCAAGGCCTGCCTTTCGGACACATTTGTAGATGTTCTTGGCAGCTGCCGTTTGCCCGATGATGATATGGAAATTGGCTTCGAGCGAGTTGCCCAGCATCCCCACCGGCTGTTTGATGCCTTGTTCAGCATCAATGATGTATTCCTGCGGGATCACATCGATGATCTCTTCACCAGGAGCCATGTTCAGGTTATACATATTGGCGTTGAGGGTATCGATATCCTGCTGACTGATCTCCTCGTCAACATTTTTTCGTATGATGCTGCCATGATGCTGGAGGCTCTTGATGTGCTGTCCTGCAATACCTACATTCACATAGCGTATGTCGACACCCGACTTTTGCTCAGCCTGTTCCACCGCGATCTTAATTGAATTCACAGTGTTCTCAATATTGGAAACCACACCGCGCTTCACGCCGATCGACTCTGTACGCCCATGCCCGAGGATCTCGATCTTCCCGTGCTCATCCCTGCGACCTACTATGGCAGCGATCTTGGTCGTCCCAATGTCAAGTCCTACAATAATTTCTGAGTTTTCCATAGTTAATTATTTTGAACAGATTACTTGATTTTCATACCTGAGGTCGATGGAGCGGTAATCGATCCATCCGGCCTTTGAAGCACCCTCCCTGTAAAAAACAGTAAGGTTTTCGAATTTCTTTTCCATATCATCAAATCCACCGAATTTGATCGTGTATTCACCTATCAGGGGGATCATTTCCAGCTCACCATTCCTGCTGATCCATATCTGGCTAATAAGCTTGCTGAGAAATTTGTCGCGGTGTATATAAAGCGCGAACTCGTATATATCCCTGATCTGATCGCTGTCGTCAAGAAGGTATATAGAAGCGCCCTTTTCCTTTTCAATGCTGATCCCTTCCGGGACAGACCCGTTCATGACCGGGACCCTTGCCGGGAAACCCGGGTTAACAGGCATTAGCCAGCCTTCTTCGTCGATATAATAGCTTTTCCCATCTTTGCCAACGATGCGGAGTATCGCCTGTCGCAGTTCAACTTCTGCCGTTACTTCTCCGGCAATATTTGTTTGCACGTCTACTTCCTTAACAAAAGGGGTTGATTTCAGGATGAGGTGGATATTATAGGGATTTATCTCAGCAAGCGTTCTTCCTTCCAGTGTATCAACGGCAGCTATGATCAATGATCTTAGGGCTGAAGCATCAGTCAGGGCATCCGGTCCGGGATTGAGGATCTCCACCGTGAACGCATGACACACCGTTTGCCGGTGATACCTGCCTGTGAAGGCCAGGGCGAAAACCACCCCTGCAACGAGTGCGCCCCAGATAATGATATGTACGATTCTCCTTAACATGTAACGATCAATTCCTTTTTAATTGGTTCGACCAGATTATCGATGTCGCCGGCACCCATGGTAAGCAGGACTTCCGGCTTCTTGTGTTTTAGTATTGACGGCAACTTCTCTTTGCTGCATACACTTTTATTAAGCATGTTGACCAGCTTCAGGATCATCTGTGCATTTATGCCCTCGATGGGGTCCTCCCTGGCAGGATAAATATCGAGCAGGATGAGTTCATCCAGCTGTTCCAATGCCTTGGCGAATTCGCCGGCAAAGTCACGGGTACGGCTGTACAGGTGTGGCTGGAATACACCGGTAAGCTTTTTGTCCGGGTAAAGCTCCCGTGCTGTGGCGATGCATGCCCTGATCTCGTCGGGATGATGAGCGTAATCATCAATGAAAATACATCCGGAAGGATCATCCAGGATATACTCAAAACGCCTTTGGACGCCGCGGTAGGATTCCAGCCCTTCCCGGATCTCATCCAGGCTCATACCGATCTGCAGGCAAACAGCTGCAGCAGCAGTGGCATTTTCAACATTATGCATGCCCGGAACCAGCATTTTTATACTGATCTGCTCCGCTCCGCTGACAAGGATAAAATGATAGTGGTGCTCAGCCACTTCAACATGTTCTATCCTGACATCAGCTTCGCTGCCCCTGCCATAAATAAGAGGCCTCATATTCGCTTTAAGCATCTCGTTCACGCTTTCGTGCAGGATCACTTTTCCCGTCTTATGGGTTTGAGAAATAAAGCCGGAAAAGGACGCTTTCATATTATCAAGCGAACCATAAATGTCGAGATGGTCAGCGGCCACTGCGGATACTACTGAAATAAACGGGTTTAGCTTGAGGAAAGACCTGTCGTATTCATCAGCTTCCGCGATGAGATACTTGCTTTTTTCGGTACGCAGCATATTGCTGTCGTAGTTGTTCATGATCCCGCCGATCATGGCCGTTATGGCATATGCATTATGGTGCATGATATGGGCTATCATGGAGGAGATACTTGTCTTCCCGTGCGTGCCGGCAATGGCTATGGTTTTAAAGCTTTCTGCGATCAGCCCGAGCACCTCGGCACGTTTCATTACATTCATGCCCACCTCGCGGCAGTATGCCAGTTCCCTGTTCGAAGCGGGTATTGCAGGCGTATATACCACCAGTCCTGCATCACAGGGTATATAGGCAGGATCATCCGTATAGTGGATATTGATCCCTTCTTCCTCCAGTTGCCTGGAGAGCGCGGATTCTGTTCGATCATAGCCCGACACTTCTTTCCCCTGCTGCTTAAAATAGCGGGCCAGGGCGCTCATGCCTATGCCGCCTATCCCGATCAGGTATATGGTATGTGTCTGCAGCGCCCTCATTTGCGTTCAAGGAGTTTAATAACTTCATCTGCGATCTTTTCCGTGGCATCCGGACGTGCGAATCGCAGTATATTCTCTTTCATCTTCTTTTGCCTGACTTCATCCGCCAGCAGGTCTTTTACAGTTTTCGCCAGCTTGTCCAGTTCATTGTCTGGGAGGAGTATGGCGGCATCATTTTCCGACAATGCCCTGGCGTTTTTGGTCTGGTGGTCTTCTGCTGCTCCCGGCAGCGGTACCAGCACGATGGGGCATCCAACGATGCAAAGTTCCGATATCGCAATAGCTCCGGCTCTTGAGATCACCATGTCGGCGGCTGCATAGGCCAGGTCCATGCGGGATATGAAATCATGCACTTTCAGCTTTTCCTGTTCAACTGCACGCAATCCTGAAGCTGTTTCCCTGGCTTCTGGAAGGAAGGCTTTACCACATTGCCATATCATCTGCACATCAGCATCCAGGATCTCCCCGGCCTGGCTGAGGAGTGCGCGGTTTACCGAGCGGGCTCCCTGGCTGCCTCCGATTACCAGTATGGTCTTTCTTCCCTCTTTTAACCCGAAGAATTCCAGGGCTTCGTTGCGTTTCCCCTGTATTTGAATGATGTCTTTGCGTACCGGGTTACCGGTGACACTGATCTTTTCGGCCGGGAAATACCTGTCCATATTTTCAAAGGCCACACAGATCCTGTCGACGGTCTTGCTTAATAACCTGTTTGTGATCCCTGGGAATGAATTCTGTTCCTGTATCAGCGATGGGATACCTCTGCCGGAAGCCACCCTGAGCATGGGACCGCTGGCATAACCCCCGGTTCCAATAGCTATATCGGGACGGAATGACTTTATGATACTTCTTGCCTTTAAAATGCTGGAGATCAGTTTGAATGGGAATGAAAGATTTTTTAGTGTTAACCTGCGTTGTATGCCGCTGATCCATAGGCCTTTTATGGGATATCCTGCGGCGGGCACCTTCTCCATTTCCATACGCCCTTTAGCACCAATGAAGAGGATGTCGGGATCATCGAGCCTTTGCTTCAGGGCATCGGCTATGGCCACGGCAGGGAAGATGTGTCCGCCGGTACCGCCACCGCTTATGATGATCTTTTTTCTATGTTGCGACATACTCATTGATATTTTCAGGTGTTGTATCAATTTCTTTACTAACGCTCAGGATGATCCCAAGTGAGATGCTGGTAAACCATATGGAGGTGCCCCCCATACTTACCAGCGGAAGTGGCTGTCCGGTAACCGGGATCAGGTTCACAGCTACAGCCATGTTTATCATGGCCTGGAATACCAGGCTGAATCCCACCCCGGCAGCCATAAATGCTCCGAAATTCCTGGGTATTCGTGTCACGATCCTCACCACCCTGAAGAAGAGTATGAGGTAAAGCAATACCAGGAATGTTCCTCCGATCAGTCCATATTCTTCAATAAAAATGGCAAAGATGAAATCGGAGTAGGGGTGGGGCAGGAAGTTGCGTTGCGTGCTGTTGCCAGGGAATTTCCCGATTAAGCCTCCCTCGGCTACTGCGATCTTTGCCTGGTCGACCTGGTAGGTCTTGTCAGGATCGATAACTTCCTTGTCTGTGAAGGTTACGATCCTGGTCTTCCAGGTATTGGCCCTGGGAAGAAGGTCGGGATATGCATTTGCAACGAGCAGGAGCAGCACGAAAGAAACGATCCCGATGCCTATGAGTGATAAGATATATTTCAGGTTTACCCTGCCGATGAACATCAGTACCAGGCTGGTGACAAAGAGCATCGCGGCGGTAGAGAAATTGGCCGGCAGGATAAGCCCGCAAACGATCAGTACCGGGATCATCAGGGGTACAAAGGCTTCTTTAAAATCTTTGATGCGGTCTTGTTTCTTGCTCAGCAATCGGGCAAGGTACATGATGAGGGTCAGCTTGGCAAGGTCGGAGGTCTGGAACGTCAGGTTGAACGGAAGGGGCAGCACACGTTTGGCTTCGTTCAGGTCAAGCCCCACGAAAAGGGTGAGGATAAGCAGCGGAACGGCAACATACAGGGCGATCTGGAATATCCTGCTGAAATAGGTGAACTTGATCAGGTGGGTCAGGTACATGATCAGGAATCCGAACAGCAGGATGATGAAGTGCTTGAACATATAGTACTCGGTATTTCCCGCCTGGTTTCGGTAGGCGAGGGTTCCGGTAGAACTGTAGACCGTAAGCAATGAGAACACCGACAGCAGGATGACCACTGCCCAGATCACTTTATCTCCCCTGATATTTCCGAGTACTCTTGACATATTTTACAAGCTGTTTACTGATTCTTTGAACTGCTTTCCGCGATCCTCATAATTCTCAAAGAGGTCGAAGCTGGCGCAGGCCGGGGAAAGCAGCACTGTATCACCCTTTTTCCCCATATAAAGGGCAGCGCGCACGGCCACTTCCATGGAGAATGTCTCTATAATGGAGTCGACCACACCGGAAAAGGCATCCAGCAGGTGTTTGTTGTCTTTCCCCAGGCAAATGATGGCTTTCACCTTTTTAGATACGAGGTCTTTCAGTATCTCATAATCATTTCCCTTATCGATACCCCCTGCGATCCAGATCACCTTATCAGGCATGTCTTCCAGGGCATACCATACCGCATTTACATTGGTGGCCTTGGAGTCGTTGATGAATTCAATTCCCTGTATGACCGCGACATGTTCCAGGCGGTGTTCGATGTTCTGAAAATCCGACAGGCTTTCCTGGATATGCTGTTTGCGTATATCCAGCAAACTGCCGCTCACTGCCGCAGCCATCGAATTATAAATATTGTGTTTGCCCTGTAATGCTAATCTCTCTAATGACATTTGCGTAGTATTTGATTTAATATTTATAATGATGTTCTTTTCCTTTATAAATGCTCCTTCCCGGTTTTCGAGTGAACCTAAAGTGATGGGGTAGGCCCTGGGCATGAGGTCGATCTCTGCCAGTTTCTTCCTGATCATTTCATCCTCCATGCAATAGATGAATGCTCCATCCTTATCCATGTTCCGGATGATCCTGAACTTCGAATCCGCATAGGCTTCAAATGAGTTGCCGTAGCGGTCGAGGTGGTCGGGTGTAATGTTCAGCAGAATGGCTATGTCGGCTTTGAAGTCGAACATGCCATCCAGCTGGAAGCTGCTGATCTCCAGAACAAAATACTCGCGATCCCTTTTTGCCACTTCCATGGCAAAGCTGTTGCCCACATTGCCTGCCACTGCGACATCCAGTCCTGCTTTTTCAAGCAGGTGATGCGTTAACAGGGTTGTGGTGGTCTTCCCGTTCGATCCCGTGATGCAGATCAGCTTTGCACGCGTATAGCGCGCAGCGAATTCTATCTCGGATATCACCGGAATACCTTTCTTCTTCAGATCACGGATCAGCGGTACCGTATCCGGGATACCGGGGCTTTTTATCACCTCAGCGGCTTGCAGGATACGCCTTTTGCTATGCTTCCCCTCTTCAGATTCAATGTCAAACTTTGAAAGAACGTTCTTGTATTTTTCTTTTATTTCATGGTTGTCGGAAACCAGTACGTCAAAACCCTGCCTGCGGGCGAGCACTGCTGCGCCTACCCCGCTTTCGCCGGCACCGAGTACGACTATGTTTCCTTTTTCCATTCAACTTATCTCAGTTTTAGTGTTATGACCGCAAATATGGCCAGCATGATCCCTACGATCATGAAGCGCTGCACGATCTTTGGCTCGGCATAGCCAAGCATCTGGTAATGATGGTGCAGGGGCGACATCCTGAAGATGCGCCTGCCTGCCCCGAATTTCTTTTTCGTGTATTTGAACCAGCCCACCTGCAAGATCACGGAAAGGCTTTCTATCAGGAAGATCCCGCAAAGTATGGGGATGAGCAGCTCTTTTCGGATGAGTATGGCAAACACAGCGATGATGCCACCAATGGCAAGGCTCCCGGTATCGCCCATAAATACCTGGGCCGGATATGAATTATACCACAGGAAACCAATACAGGCCCCTACGAAAGCACTGATGAAGATGGTCAGTTCGCCTGTATTCGGTATGTACATGATATTGAGGTAATCAGCGAAGACAATATTGCCCGATACCCATGCCAGTATTGCCAGGGTTGCCCCGATGATGGCTGAGGTTCCCGTGGCAAGTCCATCCATGCCGTCGGTAAGGTTGGCCCCGTTCGATACCGCCGTGATGATGAGAATAACGATAGGGATGAAGATGAGCCAGGCCCAGCTGTCTGCACCGTCGCTGATCCACGAGATCAATACCTTATAATCCAGTTCATTGTTCTTAAAGAATGGTATGGTGGTCTTCTGAGACTTGATGGGCTCGGGGGAGAATAATACGGGAGATTGATCGTTTGCCTGCATCTCTTCGATAACTGCCGGATCGGTGATCTTCTCGCGTATCACGATATCCTCGTTGAAATACATGGTTAAGCCTACAACCAGGCCCAGGATAACCTGTGCGAGTACTTTGTATTTTCCCGGCAATCCCTTCTTGTTCTTACGGAATACCTTGATGTAATCGTCGGCAAAGCCCACCATGCCCAGCCATACGGTGGTGAAGAGCATGAGGATGACGTATATATTGTGCAGTTTGGCGAACAGCAGCGTCGGGATCACAACAGCGGTCAGGATGATGAGCCCGCCCATGGTCGGAGTACCCTCTTTATCCATCTGGCCCTCCAGGCCAAGGTTGCGGATGGTCTCTCCCACCTGCCTGCGGTTCAGGTATCGGATCCAGCTTTTGCCAAAGAAAAGCGTAATGACCAGGGAAGTGATCACAGCCATGGCCGCACGGAATGAGATATACTGGAAAAGCCCGGCTCCAGGGAAATCACAACATTCTTGCAGATATTCGAACAAATAATAGAACATGGTCGTTATGCTGTTTTTATCAGTATTTCCGTTAATATCTCCTTGTCGTCGAAGGGATGTTTCACGCCTTCGACCTCCTGGTATTTTTCATGACCTTTTCCGGCAACCAGGATGATGTCGCCCGGTTTCGCCAGGGCACAGGCGGTGCTTATAGCTTCTTTCCTGCTGGTGATCACCAGTGTTTTCTTCATATCGATTGGTTCGATACCGGCTTTCATATCACTGATGATCGCTTCCGGGTCTTCTGTCCTGGGATTGTCAGATGTCAGGATCACCCTGTTGCTGAGCTGGGCAGCTATCTTACCCATCAGGGGACGCTTGCTTCTGTCGCGGTCGCCTCCTGCACCTATCACGGTGATCAGCTCCTCGTTTCCACTTCGTGTGGCATTGATGGTCTGCAGTACGTTCTTCAGGGCATCGGGTGTGTGAGCGTAATCAACTACCGCGGTTATGCCTTCATCGCTGCGAAAATGCTCAAAGCGTCCTTCAGCCGAATCCAGGCTGCTGATGAGTGTAAGCACCTTCTCTTTTTCCTGTTCGAGAAGCATGGCCGATGCGTACACGGCAAGAAGGTTGTAGGCGTTGAATTCGCCGATGAGCCGGCACCATGCCTCATTGCCGTCAATATTGAGCAGCAGTCCGTCCATCAGGTTCTCTTTAACCCTGGCCTTGAAATCGCTGGCAGACCTTAAGCTGTAAGTGTGTGTTGAAGCTTTCGTGTTCTGCAGCATGACCCTGCCGTTCTTGTCATCGGCATTGACCAGTGCAAAGGCTGTTTCAGGCAGCAGGTCAAAAAAGGCCTTCTTGGCATTCAGGTAACCCTTGAAATCTCCGTGGTAGTCGAGGTGGTCATGGGTGATATTGGTAAAGATGCCCCCGGCGAATTGCAGCCCATAGGTCCTTTTCTGGTGGATCGCATGCGAGCTTACCTCCATGAAACAATATGTGCAGCCCGCCTCCACCATTTCTTTGAACAGGGCATTGAGGCTTATTGCATCAGGGGTGGTATGTGTTGCATTGATCTCTTTCTGCCCGACCAGGTTTCTTACAGTGGAGATGAGTCCGCAGGCATAACCCAGTTCACTGAAAAGCTGGTGAAGTAAGCTTACGATGGTCGTTTTGCCGTTGGTACCGGTCACACCGCAAAGGATCAGGTTCTCAGATGGATATTCATAAAAAGCTGAGGCGATCTTGCCCAGGGCCTCATCAGCGTCGTCGACGAGGATGTAACTCACCTTTTCGGCCTGCTCAGCAGGCAATTCCTCACATACTACTGCAGCGGCTCCCTTTGCTGTCACATCAGGAATAAAGCGGTGTGAATCGACTGCAGTCCCACGGCGGGCAATGAACATATTGCCCGGCTCTACCTTCCTGGAGTCGATGCAAAGCGCCCCGATCCCGGCATTGGCCGGACCGTGCAATGCCTTGACGGCAACATCTTTCAGTATGTCATGAAGGCGTTTCATCATCCTTTTTCTGATAGTCTTAATGTTATTTCCTGGCCTTTGCTGATCCTGCTGCCGGGCTCAACCGACTGGCTTGTTACTTTGCCATGTCCCTGCAGGTTGATGCTCATCCCGAGTTGCTCGAGGATATACACGGCATCGCGTGCGCTCATGCCCCTGACATTGGGAACCTGCTGATCCCTGATCACGCGCGGGGCGAAGCGAATGCTTTCATCCTCCCTGACGGTGACGATCCATTCAGCGATATCACTGTTTGTACTTACAGGGATATCCAGTTCCTGGCACAGCCAGCTGATGTCGTCATGGTTACCGTACATAATGCGGGGTACGCTTTCATCTGTCATCTCATTTTCTGTTTCCTGGTAGATATCGAGATGTGTTGCGTAAACTTTATCGGCGATCTCCCTGAAAACAGGAGCAGCAACAGAGCCTCCGTAGTATTTTCCCTGTGCGGGATCATTGACCACCACGATGCATGAGTATTTCGGGTTGTCAGCAGGGAAGTAACCGACAAAGGTGGCATTGTATATTTTCTGTTCATACCCGCGGTTGCGATCGGCTATCTGTGCCGTGCCGGTTTTGCCTGCTACCTTGTAATGCTTATTCTTCAGCAATGTTGCCGTGCCTCTTTCAACAACGCCTTCGAGCAGGGAACGGGCTGAATCGATGGTCGCCTGCGAACATATCCTGCTGTTGATCACCTGTGGTTCAAAAGACTTGATGGTCCTGCCTGCATGCATGATCTCTTTCACGAACATTGGCTTGACCATGACGCCATTATTGGCAATTGCATTATAAAATGAAAGCGTTTGAAGGGGAGTGAGATGCAACTCGTAACCGATGGATGTCCATGGAAGGCTCACAGCCGACCAGTAGCGATTGCTGCTGTCGGGGTGATTGATCATCGGGATGCCCTCGCCGGCGATCTCTATACCGAGTTTCTGGTTCAGCGACATGCTGTAGAGGCGGTTGATATATTGTGCAGGGTCATCTTTATATGCTTCCACGGTGATCATGGAAATACCTACGTTGGAAGATTTTTCGAAAGCTTCCCTGATGGTGATCCTCCCGTCGCGGATCTTTTTCACATCCTGCATGGTGAGACCACTGTAGGTAGTCCACCCGTCACCGACATCAATGGTATCACCGAGGTTTATCTTCCCGTCTTCCATCAGGGCTACCATGGTGGGCAGCTTAAAGGTGGAGCCCGGTTCTATGCCTTCGGCAATGGCATAGTTGTATGATTCGTAATATTCGCCTGTTTCTTCGTCCAGCCGTAGGTTGGCAATGGCCTTTATATGGCCGGTGCTGACTTCCATCAGGACGGCACAGCCCTGATATGCCTGGTGCTGTTTGAGGTGCTCATGAAGGGCATTCTCGGCGACATCCTGTATATTGATCTCGATAGTGGTGATGATGTCGAGTCCGTCGGAAGGCTCCAGCATTTCCTTGCTGTAGTCGGGGATCCACTCATTGTTGCTCACCCTGCGCATGATCTGTTTGCCATCGGTGCCTTCAAGTACATCATTGTATGCACCTTCCAGACCGACAAACAACCCCTGCTCTTTTTTCTCATATCCGATGGTGCGTCGTGCCAGCTCATTGAATGGCATCTCCCTTCGTGTGTGCTGGTTTGCGATCAATCCCCCTTTATACCTGCCTCTCTCGAATATGGGAAAGGTCCGAAGCTTCTTGAGTTCATCATAGCTTACTTTCCTTTTGATCAGGTAATAGCGGTTCCCGTTCTTCCGGGCATCGGTTATTCCTTTCTTATACTGGTATTTCGACCTGTCGCCAAAGAGTTTGCTGAGTTCAGCCGCCAGGACGTCGATATTTTCATTGAAGTATTTGTCGTGGATATTTGGGTTGGCAGCATCCATCCTGATCTCGAATATTGGCACAGAAGTGGCAAGCAGTCTTTCGTCGGCATCATAGATATTGCCCCGGTTGGCTTCGAGATCGAAAACCTGTATCTCCTGCTTTTCCGACTTTTGAATCAATTCCTTGCCTTCTGCGACCTGGATATAGGCAGCCTTGCCAATGATGGCCAGCCCGAGCAGGAAGATGCCCAGGTATACCAGGTATATTCGCCATAATATGTCCTTTTTAATATCTTCAGTCATGGCTGATCTCTGCCTTTTTGATCACCTTCACGGGAGGTACCCGTGATTCTTTTATATCAGTATCGAGGAGTTTTGTGGCAACCTCCGATTGCTGGCTCTGGTGCATGAGTTCCGATCGCGTGGTGATGTATTCGTATCGCAGTTCTTTCAACTCTTTCCGCAATGCCTGTATCTCCCTCTCCTTTTTCTCGGCGTGGTATGTATTTGCGATATAGAACATCACCATGATAGCAAGGAACAGCAGGTAAGGCAACATCCTGACAGAACCTTCCCGTCGCAGGAAATTTCCGCCGAGAACATTCTGAAAGGCGCCGCCAACCCCCTTGATACGGGAGCCGGCGGAAGCACTTTCATTTGCCTCATTTTTGATTGTGTTGACAGGTTTTGTCATGGCTGTTTCTTTACTGCTATTCTTAGCTTTGCACTTCTTGCCCTGGGATTTGCTTCAATTTCTTCCTCCCCGGGTATGATTGGCTTTCTTGTTATTGCTTCAATACTGCTTTGTATATTCCCATAGAAATCCTGCTCCGTCCTGCCTTCTAGGTTCCCGCTCCTGAAAAAGTTCTTTACCAGCCGGTCTTCAAGGGAATGGTAGGAGATGATCACCAGACGGCCGCCGGGTTTCAGTACTTCAAGGCTTTTTTCCAGGAAGATCTCCAGTGATTCCAGTTCCTTGTTTACTTCTATCCTGATGGCCTGGAATACCTGCGACAGGTATTTATTTTCCAGTTGCCTCGGTGTGCAGCTCACGGCTATCTCCTTCAATTCACGCGTCGTTCTGATCTGTTCGTCTTTACGGCTCCTGACGATGGCACCTGCCAGCTTGTGGCTGTTCTTGATCTCGCCGTAGCGGCGGAAGATATCCATCAGCTCATGCTCGCTGTAAGTGTTCAGCACATCGATGGCACTCAGCTCGGTTCGCTTGTCCATGCGCATATCAATCTGCCCGCTGAACCGGGTGGAAAATCCCCTTTCCGCAGTATCGATCTGGTGTGAAGAGATTCCCAGGTCGGCGAGGATCCCGTCACAGGGAATGGCGTTATGCAGTTTAAGATAGTTTTTGATATATCTGTAATCGGCATTGATCAGCTTGAAGCGCTGATCTTCCAGGTTATTGGCGAGCGCATCAGGGTCACGATCGAATGCGATAAGCCTTCCACTGTCAAGAAGTTCAAGTATCCTGCGGGAATGGCCGCCACCTCCGAAAGTGGCATCTACATAGGTGCCATCCGGGGTGATCATGAGTCCTTTTACGCTTTCTTCCAGTAGGACAGGGGTGTGGTACATCAGTCTATCGTTTCGGTTTCTTTATCTCCCATGACTTCTTCAGCCAGGTCGGCGAATTCGTCAGGATCATAGTCAACCGCTTTTTCATATTCCGATTTGTCCCAGATTTCAATCTTGTTCACAACTGATGCGAGTACAATTTCCTTTTTGATGTCAGAGTAAATGATAAGGTCCTTTGGAATGAGGAGCCTACCCGTGGAGTCGAGTTCAACAGATTTTACACCAGCCATGAACTTTCGAATGAAGTCGACATTCTTCTTCCTGAAGCGGTTGAGGCTGTTGATACGCTTGCTTTCAAGGTCCCATTCTTCCATTGGGTAAAGCTCAAGGCATTTACGGAAGATGGAACGCTTGATTACAAAGCCTTTTGAGAGTACCTTCTCCAGCTGCCCCTTAAAGGCAACAGGAAACATCAGCCTCCCTTTTACATCAACTTTGCACTCGTATGTCCCGATAATATTCGACACGAAAATTCAATTTTGTGTAAAAATATGAAATGATTTACCACATTTTACCACTTTTTACCACTTTTTTTAAATAGTT
>JAZBOU010000174.1:0-3187 GCA_036351275.1 Bacteroidales bacterium | reverse complement strand
ATTAAGATCCCGATGACCATCAATGCCGTGCTCGGGGTATTATTCGTGACCTTCCTTATTGGTGCATACGGCAGGAAGATGCTGAGGTAGGTTGTAGGTGTTAGGCGACTTCTTCTGTCTTCTATCACCTTCGAAATTCTCCCTTCTTCAATGGGTTCTTCCTTCTCCTCCTACGATCAAATTCATGGAATTCATTGAGTATTTGGAATAATAAAAGTGTAAAAGGATTTTTTTCTTCATCCTATTTTCAACCCGGAGAAACTTCGTGAAGTTTTTCGGCTCAATCTTTTACACAGCGCAATGAAAAGCCATTCGTCTTGGGCCAGTACCACCTGCCTGAATTATCATCAGCATAGGAAAGAGTCCTGAGAAGGGCATCCTCATTTGAATTTTCCGTACTTGTCCAGAAGCAGGTTTGTTGTCCAGCACAATGGTATACAAATTCAAAATTTCTAAATCCTGCAGGTACGGCCGAGAAACCGAACTTATCCGTACCATTGGCCTCTTCCCATCCGGTTTTTGACTTCAGGTTCTTGCCTACATCATGTCCGCGGTAATGCAACGCAAGCCAGATACCAGACCCCACAGGACTTTCAGAGTCAGCCGTCCCTTCCAGTATCATCCATTCCCTGTCGCTCGGCACATGCCAGCCCTCGGGGCATATGCCCCTTACTCCGCTGGGAACGGCAACACTGCTGACAGCCCCGTTCATAATGGTTTCCCAGTTATAAAGCCTGCCAAAGGTTTCACAATTCGCAGGATTATCGCCATAACACCAGCTGGAGCCCGTCTCAAAATCAAGGTTTTCTTTCATCCAGCACTGTTCACCGATCATGACACCATGATATGTCTTCCCCTCGTATGTAAATGACTCGGGACAGAGATCATTGCTGGTCCCGTTATTATCAGGACCGGAACCGTTTTCCTCATCTTTATTGCATGCATGCGCAAACACACAAAAGCATAAGAACAGTATAAAAGATTTACCGGATTTTAATAAAGAGGTTTTCATTTGCTTCATGTTATTTTGACAATAAAGCTACAAAATAGATATTTAAAATAGAAGCATATGTATTAATTTAATTTCTTATAAAGCTGCGAAAAGCGATCATATCGTATCGCAGTTGATTTTCATGCTGATAAGGATCCATGATCACAGTCACATTAAGCGAATGCCTGTTTCTTCATGATGCAGTTTGGAGGACAGAAATCATTGTCGATCCTGTGAATGAAATACTGTATTTTAAATGTGATATCCTGTATTGAAAACGAAATTCCCAATTTTATATACAGAACACAGAATTGCAAATTTTTCGGGATTACTCGCAGAGCCTGTACTGATCGAAGAAGTGTTCATGATCCCATTCCGGGGTGATGACAAAACGAACGCAGCCTCCCCCGCTTTGGGGGAGGTTTGGAGGGGGCTTTGGGGGATTACTCGCTATCGCTCGTGATCCCTGGGGGGAGGCATAACTAACTCAAAACCTCTCTGCGGTCGGATTTTAATATACGGGGAATCGCTCCTTCAAGCAAGCTTGTGTCGGATCCCCCGTATATTAAAAAACCACGCCAATGGCGTGGTTTTGAGTTAGTTAAGCGGAGAAAGAGGGATTCGAACCCCCGGTCCCACCTAAGCAGGACAACTGATTTCGAGTCAGCCCCGTTCGACCACTCCGGCATTTCTCCGGGGGCAAAATTATAAAAAGTATTCCATCGCATCGCGATATTCGTATATTAGTATGGATATAAATAAAAATTTACACACTTATGGAAAACTTGAATACTTACACAGACGAAGCAATGGTATTTATTACCGATTATGGTCCGAGGGTGCTCGGAGCCCTGGTAGTTCTCATATTGGGACTGTGGTTGATCTCATGGATCACAAAACTTACGAAAAAAGGATTCAGAAAAGGAAAAGTTGATGAGAGCCTCATCCCTTTTCTGGCCAGCCTGGTTAACTGGACACTTAAAGCCCTGCTGTTCATCAGTGTTGCATCAATGATAGGTATTGCCACTACATCATTTATTGCCGTGATTGGTGCTGCCGGACTTGCTATTGGTCTTGCACTTCAGGGCACATTGGGAAACTTCGCCGGTGGGGTTATTATCCTGCTTTTCAAACCTTATAAGGTTGGCGACCTCATCGAAGCACAGGGTTTTCTTGGTGTGGTTGAAGAGATACAGATCTTTGTCACTAAAATGCGGTCACCGCAAAATGAGCTCATTATCATCCCCAACGGCGCCATTTCAAATGGCAGTTTGCAAAATTACACTGAAACACCTCACAGGCGCGTGGACTGTACAATTGGGATCTCCTATGATTCTGACATTAAAAAGGCTCGTGAAGTGCTCATGGGGGTACTGACCTCGCACCCCAAGGTGTTAAAAGACCCTGAGCCAGTTGTGATGGTATCCAACCTTGGCGACAGCTCCGTAGACCTGGCAGTCAGACCGCACGTGGATCCTGCTGATTACTGGGATGTATACTTCTACATCTATGAAGAGGGCAAGATCGCACTCGACAAAGCAGGTATTACCATTCCATTCCCGCAACGGGATGTGCATCTTTTTCAGAAGGGCTGATAAAATTAACCAGGTAACTAAAACCCCATATCCCTCAAAAATTCAGGTCCTGGATCCTTCGAATTTTTATCATAGGATACCAAAGGGTTAATGGATTCCCGGTATGCAGACCAACATTTTTCCATTCTGCTTGAACAGAATGATATTAAAAGTGTTTAGCATATTACAGGTAAAGGTCAAAAAAGATCTTATAGATAAATTCATTAAAAAAACCATAAATATTATGAAAGAAAGTCAAGCAAAAGCAAAATGGAACGGTACCCTGAAAGAAGGTAAAGGCAAGATGAGTTTTACGGGTTATGAAGGCCCGTATACTTTCGCATCACGCTTTGAAAATGGTAAAGAAACCAATCCTGAAGAACTTGTAGGCGCTGCGCAGGCAGGTTGTTATTCCATGTTCCTTTCGGCACTCATCAGCGGAGAAGGCCTGAATCCTGAAAGCATTGAAACTACTGCAACTGTAAGCCTCGGTGGTGACGACACTGGTCCTAAGGTCGAAAAGATTCTGCTCGATTGCAAGGTAAAATGCGATGGTTTGTCAGAGGACAAATTCAATGAGCTGGCACAGGCATCAAAAGAAAAATGCCCGATCTCCAGGCTT
>JAZBOU010000173.1:0-4277 GCA_036351275.1 Bacteroidales bacterium | reverse complement strand
GATCGAAATACGAAGTGAGTATAGCCCCGGGCGCAGATCAATGGAATTGAGAGAGATGTTGTACTTAAGGACCGGCCTCATAAGATTTTGGTAGTTTTTCAAGATTTATAAGCGTTTAAAATCACCCATGTTTGAATCCCGCCAGGGCGGGATGAGTTTGGGTGATTTAGTGAAGTAAATCGTAGAAAACAAGAAAATCTTATGCAGCCTTGATCTTTTGGTACTTTTCCATCAAGGGAAAAGTACAGTATGAAAATAATTCTGTATTTGGAGTGCACAATCTGGCAGTTCCTTGCTCTCCCGAAATCCGGTATTGTTAGGATATACCATATTTTCATGAATGGTTTGTGCCCGGATCAAAGCCGTTGAAAATCGAGGATCGAAGATCGAGGATCGAAATACGAAGAGCTTTGTTAAGGAAGTCTTCAGCAGCAATAGCTGCATTATGAGCGGGAATTGCGTCCGCCGAAGGCGGAAGGCGCATGAAGCGAACTAATGTCAGCGGTTTTGGAATCGCATAGCGATGACAAAAATTGCCTTTGAAGACTTACGATTCTTTAGTCCTTTCTTCTAAAGAAAGGACATAAATAATAAGAATTGAGAATGAGAATTCGATCTGATAAGTCGATCGTTAGAGAATATTGTAAAAGGGGATAGAAGAGAGAAGAATTGTTTGTTTTTGTGCCTGCCAGGCACAAAAACAAACAGCGCGGCTTTACCGGACCGCGCTGTTCAAACCAAAAACCAAATTCATGAAATCATTTTTTGCACAATGTTTAACTAACATGAAGTATGGTACGTAGAAATTGGATTAGCATCCGATACAAAAGTATATCTAATTTCATGCCATAAGTGTTAACAACTGCTAATGAACGTTAAAAAAAGTTAAAGCAGGGCCAATATCCCCCTCAACCCCTAAATTTGTTGGTGTGAACAGGAAGGTGATCATATTCATTATTGTGCTGATGAGCATGGCTGTCATTGCACTGGTGTTCGTCCAGGTATACTGGATCAACAATGCCATGATGGCAAGGCAGACTAACTTTGAACGTTCTGTTGGAGAAGCAGTCAGTTCTACGATCGTCAGGCTGGAAAAAACAGATGGACTCAGAATACCCGAAAGACCGCTTATTATAGAGAAAAACCTGACCTACAATTTGATCGATTCATTGCTCAGTGATGAGCTGAACAAGAAAAGCATATCCGCCGAGTTTGATTTTGGCATATTCAGCACGGAACAGGAATATTTTATTCTTGCCCCCGAGAACATGAATCCGATGGAGTTGCTTGAAAAAGCATATGCTTTTGAACTCTTTCCCTATGAAATGCGCATGGAGCCTGATTATCTCATGATATACTTCCCGAATGAAAGGGGGTTCCTGATGAAGCAAATGGCCTGGCTGCTGATCATTTCAATTGCCATGATGCTCATCATCATATTCTCTTTTACCTATACTATCCTGACCATTTACAGGCAGAAGCGCGTATCGGAGATGAAGAATGACTTCATTAACAATATGACGCATGAATTTAAAACCCCCATATCTACCATTTCACTTGCATGCCAGGCCCTCAAGGATAGCGATGTTGCCAAAACAACAGAGGTTTATGATGCTTACATAGGTGTTATCGGAGAAGAAAACCTCCGGCTCGGGGAAATGGCAGAAAAGATATTGCAGTCGGCGGTATTGGAGAAAAAACAGCTAGAACTGAAGAAGGAGTGGTTTGATATTCATGGGGTAATCTCGGATGTGGTAAATAAAATTGGCATTCAGGTGCAGATCAAGGATGGCAGCATAGAAACAAAATTCAAAGCCGATCCAGCCGAGATCCATGCCGACAAAGTGCATATCACCAACCTTATCAGCAACCTGCTCGACAATGCCAATAAATATACTCCAAACAAACCGCAGATCAGGGTCGAGACGCGGAATGTTACCACAGGAGTGATGATTTCAATAGAAGATAACGGCATTGGTATCAGCAAGAAGAATCAGAAAAAAATATTTGACAAGCTGTATCGTGTCCCCATGGGGAACCTGCATGATTTCAAAGGATTCGGGCTTGGCCTGAGCTATGTGAAGGTAATCCTGGAATATCATAAAGGAAGTATCAACCTGGAGAGTGAGCTGAAGAAAGGAACGAAATTTAACGTATTTTTACCTTACCAATCATAACAGAAGCTATGGAAAACGAGAAAGTAAAGGTTTTGCTGGCCGAGGATGACAGGAACCTCGGGACCATACTTAAATCTTACCTTGAAGCCAAGGGCTATCCGGCCACGTTATGTGTGAATGGCCAGGAAGCCTTCGTGGAGTTCAATAAAAATGAATATGATTTCTGTATAGTGGATGTAATGATGCCCGTTAAGGACGGGTTTACCCTGGCAAAAGAGATCAGGAATATCGACAAGGAAGTTCCCATTCTTTTTCTTACAGCAAAATCGATGCAGGAAGATAAGCTCAAAGGTTTTGAGATCGGGGCCGATGATTACCTCACGAAACCTTTCAATATGGAGGAGTTACTTGTACGCATGAAGGCCATCCTTCGAAGAAGTCTTAAGGAAGAGAGCGGTCCTGAAGGGGATACGTATCAACTGGGTAAGATGGAATTTAATTTTATACGGCAAACCCTCTCAATGGGTAAAGAAGAGGTTAAACTTACCTCCAAAGAAGCGGCTCTTTTAAAACTGCTCTGCCAGAATCTCAACGATGTTGTCGATCGTTCTCTTGCATTGAATAAGATATGGCTGGATGATTCATACTTCAATGCCCGAAGCATGGATGTATATATTACTAAGCTTCGCAAGTACCTTAAAATGGATCCATCTGTGGAACTGCTCAATGTTCACGGCGTTGGATTCAAACTTGTGACCCGCTAAATAGTTTTGAGTGTTGAGTTAGTTAGAAGTTTTTAAGTTTCACGGTTCATATGCTTTCTGCGAAGCAAAATTCCCCCTGAAAAATAGAGAATAATATAATCCCGAAGGGATTAAATATTCGTAGCCCCGGGTTGTACACGGGGCGGAGGATAATATTTGAAATTCTATATTCTGTGTGTGGAATCTGAAAGGTGGTTTTCCTGTTTCGTGTCTCGTTTTTCGTGTTTCTCCAACCCCATAGGGGTTGTATATCCGTAGCAAAGCGGAGGATATTTAATGATCAGCCCTCCCCATGATCAATCTGGATCAAAGATCATATATGTCAAGGGGAGGGTTTGGGAGGGGAAAAGGATTCATAGCTTGAAATTCAAACAAACATTCAGAAATCCAGTTTCCCTGCTCAGACCATTATTCCAGGTTATTCCCGAAATCTATCAACTCCTGCTCTATGCGTTGATTGGGTGCCATAAAGAAGTAGGTCGAAGACTTCACCATCCCAAAGCCATCAGCGTAGAAATAATAGGTGTAATTGATCCCATGCGGATAGTTGGGGTCAAGTGCGGTTACCTTACCCCGATAATCCAGTGCCGGGTATGATCCTGATGGCACAACAATGGTGGTATCACCCTTAATCATGCTGTATTCGGCAACAGCCAGGCCGGGTCCAATCGAATCTGTCCGGAGGATATGGCCAAAATCATGATCTGAAAACATAATTTTCCCCAGATGATCGACAAGGTATCCATTTGAATCACGCAGGTAGGATGTACCACCCTGGTAAAACGACTTCTTTTTGAAGTACTGTTTCCCGTCGATCATGGTATCACCGGTGATCACCAGGCTGTCGATCTCGTCAATACTCGATTTGTTTGTATTCGTCATATGGCGATGATACACCCAGTAATTCCCGATCTTAAGTTGCATGTAATCAGATTTAATTACCGGATCTGTCATTTCGCTGTTTTCATCTTTTTTACAGGAAACAAGGACCATAGAGGTTGCAATAAGAATTAAAAAGACTCTTTTCATGATGTTAGGTTTTTGGTTTGACAAAATGTGAGTTGAAAAGAGTACTCTTTTACATGTAAGGAAATTGGTGAATAAATAGGTTTACTGACAAACGCAAACAATTTATCCGTATTGTCGGTATTGCATTATGACTTAACAGATTGCTGTTTTCATGCTGCAAAATGCTCATCTGCTACAATATTGAGGACTTTGTCTCAACGAATTTTATAGCATGGGTAGTATCATTAACGATGTTCCAGTAGATCGATGATCCCGGCCCTTTGTCTTTATTTGTGAGGACGATCAGGGTTTTACTGTTTTTCATATCCCTGATGTAGTAAGCCCGGTACCCTTTCCACCAGCCAAAATGAAAAGCTGTACTGTCTTC
>JAZBOU010000172.1:0-16308 GCA_036351275.1 Bacteroidales bacterium | reverse complement strand
TGAGGCACTCGACATCAATTACCTGCCACCACTTACCAAGCAGCAAGCTTACAGCCTGGCCACTATTTATCCCTATGCCACACAACCCAACGGCGAGATGGGCATACAGGCCAAGCTCAATTACACCATACCGAAAAGAAGCAAACTGGGCGGAAAGTACGGCACCAAGATCGAAATGAATTACTCCAATATCTTCAATATAAATAAAGAGCAGGTAGCTGAGGGAATCCCGGTTGACTCAACCGGTACGCTGGGATATAATTCCGGCTTTTTTAGCATTGGCAGCCCCAAGTATTTTGAGAGTTTCGACATCCTGTTGAACAGGAAATTCAGCAAAAAGTTCAAGATGAACCTGTCCTATATATACCAGGCCTACAATATCGATGTGATCGAAGGGCATACAGGCGAGCCCATGGTGTATGCAAACATTGGGATTGTGGATATGACCTATATGATCACCCCGACAAAATCGCTGCGATGGGAAGTTCAAACGCTTTTTACGGAACAGGATCGTGGCGACTGGGCTATGGCACTTCTTGAATTCAATATTGCACCGAAGTGGTTTTTTACCATTTTTGATGAATATAATTACGGCAACCCTGACAAGGACATGCAATTACATTATTATTCGGCTGCTGCAGCCTTCGTGCAGGGAACGACAAGGATCTCCCTGGCCTATGGCCGGCAGCGCGAAGGGCTGCTGTGTGTCGGAGGGGTATGCCGTGCCGTGCCCGCAGCTAATGGTTTTACCTTAACGATCTCGAGCAGTTTTTAATCACCTGAACCATGACAACAATGAAAAAAACAATATATCTGCTGGCCATTCTCGGACTCATACTGGGGGCCTGCGACAAGATCGATGAACCTTACCTTGAAGAAACAGGAGGGTCGCCCCCTCCACCGGAAGCAAAGGTGAGAAAAGTCCTGCTGGAAGAATTTACGGGCCACTTATGTGTGAATTGCCCTGAAGCCACCAAACTGGCCAATGACCTGAAACAGGTTTACGGTGAGCAGGTGGTTTTAATTGCCATCCATAGCGGAGATCTTTCTATACCATCGGATCCTCCTTTTGATGCAGATTTCAGGACCCAGGTCGGTACGGATATCTTCAATCAATACCAACCCATTGGTGTGCCTACCGGGCTGGTGAACCGGACCACATTCGATGGCAACACGGTTTTATTCAAAGACAACTGGGAGCCTGCCATCCAGGAACTACTGGCTATTCCTGCCAGCGCTTACATTGAGATAGAGTTAGAATACAATGCCGGTACACGTGAACTTGACCTTCATCTTCATACGGAATTCCTCGAAGACCTCACAGCAAGATGTAACCTCAGCGTATTGATCATCGAGAGCGGGATCATTTCTCCCCAGAAAAACGACCTGGCAAGCATCGGGCCAACACCCAACTGGCTGGATTATGAACATAAGCACATGTTGAGGGGAGCCGTTAACGGTAGCTGGGGAGACCTGCTGGTAGAAAATCCACTTGCAGGGGATGTGATGACCAAGGATCTATCAGTCATACTTGATACAGAACTGGACGACCAGAATGTAGCTGTTGTCGCTATACTGTTAGACGCCGATACCCATAAAATCTACCAGGTGGAGGAAGCAAATATCAATTAAAAAAGCGCGCACCTGTCAGGTGCACGCTCATTCCGGTTTGATATAAAGGATTATGAGGGGTTATCTTCCGATATGGATGCTGACCTCCTTATTTTCACTTATTGCCCACGGTTCATCCATGGAGTCGATGAGACGACGGTATTTTTTAAATACCGAGCGTGATTGTTTTTCCCCGTTAATTAACATTTGTTTTGTCCCTATTAAGACTATGTATTCCCTGCCATGTTCAATGAGTTTGTCTTCGATCAGTTCATCCCTGACGATTCGCTTCAGACTTCCCGGCATGAAGAAGTGATGCCGCGCCTCATAATAGTTGTCATAGTCATAGTCATAGTCATAGTCGTAATCAAATTCAGGAACCTCAAAGGCTTCCAGTTCTGCTGCTTCCATCAATTCCTCCAGGTCTTCCATTTCTGCATAATGTTCCAGGACTCCTCTTTCGCTTAAGATCAATTGATCCTCATATGCATCCCAGGCTCCTTCCCAGTTCTCTGACCATTTATCGAAAATGAGGTCATGCAGGCTATCTGGATAACTATAGAAATATACATTTTCCGGTAATTTATACGTCCAGGACAGAGAATCCCCGGAGATAATATGATGTTTGCCATCCTGGAAATAGACCTGTGGCAGGGTCCAGTTTCCGGATCCCTGTGCCTTCTTTTGCCACTCTTGCATTTCCTTTTCATAGGCTTCCATGGCCTTGATCATTTGTTTTTCATATTCTTCCCGCTGCTGCATGGCATTTTTGTAGGCCTCCTGGTATTCCTCGCTTTCAACATAAGCTTTGATCTCCATATCAATTGTTTTCATCTTTTCCTTGATCGATTCCATTTCAAGGGATATGGCTGCCTGAATTTCCATCTGCTGTTCTTTGATGGCTTTCTGCTGTTCTTTCATGGCCTCCTGTATGGCTTTCTGATCCTCCAGTTGCTTTCGTTTTTCCAGCTGTTTTTGCTTTTCCAGTTGTTTTTGATGTTCCTGGCGTGCCTTTTTCTTTTCTTCTGTGGTATCCGGTGCCAAATATCCTGCCTGGTAATAATTCATGTAAGGTAAGGCTCCACCTACCTCTTCAAACTCGAGAGTAAGCGGGAAAGCATAATCAGCTGGATTGTTTATCATTGCAGCTGCTGACAAGCCGGCAAGGCTTATCATTAAAATGCTTGCAGCGATAAATCCTTCTGTAAATCCTGAATGGGCCCGAGGCTTACCGCTGATCCTTCTTATGCGGTTCAGCAATCGGTTCCTGTTTTTTCCGCTCAAGCCCGCAGCAAGGGCAGGCGAGCCCAGGTTGATCTCCTGGATGTTTGTAAGTGCTTTAGCGAATTCCATTGTATTTCCGGTTTGAGTTATTGCAATATCATCACATATGTGCTCCCGTTCGATCCTGATATTCCCCGACAGCCACCAGGTTACCGGATGGTAGAAAAAGATCACCTCCAGCAATGATTGTATCATATTCATCAGGTAATCGCGACGGCGGATGTGTGCCAGTTCATGCACCAGTATAGCTTCCATCTGTACGGCCGGAACACCATTTAGCGCTCCAAGAGGGAGCAACACAACAGGCTTTAAATATCCGATAACCATGGGTACACGTATCAGCGCTGATTCCAGGAGCCTTACCCTGCGTCCTACTCCAATATTCGCGGCAAGACGCTGAAACCTCTTGTCCCACTCCCCCAGTACTGGCTTAACACGATGATGCCGGTACCTGCGAACAAGTGCGTATGATCCAAGGAACCGAAGCAGCATGGCAAACATGCCCAGTATCCAGATGGCGGTCAGAAAAGGAAAGTATTCAAGACAATAGTCAGCAATGCGGTCGAGTAAACTGGATAAGGTGAAATCCGAATTCTCTGCTTTCGGACCAACGGTACCTGCATAAGATTCACTTTCAAAACTCATATTTGTAATCTGAGCAGCCTGCATCCCTTCCGGTTCATAGGAAACATATGATGCAACAAATGTTATCACTGCCAGTGCAGCAAGTGCAAATAGCCCGATACTGTGGATAAAATACCTTAACCTGGCTGAATATTTATGAAGGAATATCATTGCAAGGGCAATGCCAAGTCCGATAAGTGCACCCTGCCACAGGGAGTGCACCAGCGTCCATCCCAGGGAGTAAATGAACTGATCTGAAAAAACATCCTGTAAAATGTTCATGATCCTTCCTCCTCAATCTTTTTGATCAGGGCTTTGATCTCATCAAGTTCTTTCTGGCTTGAACTATGATTGCCCAGAACCTGCATTACAAGCTTTGATGCGGAGCCCCCGAAAGCTGCGACAAGCAAACGATCAAGCAACTGCTTTTGTGTTTCTTCCCTGTCGTGGGCAGCTTTATAAATATGTGTGCGGCCATCCGTTTCCCGGCTAACCATGCCTTTTTCATGCATGATCTGGAGCTGCTTCAGAGTGGTAGTATACCCTACCCTGCGGGTCTTGTTGAGCTCCTCGTTCACAATCCGAACCGAGCGGGGGCCCTGCTCCCAGAGAATGGCCAGGATATCAAGCTCCGCTTCAGTGGGTTTATTTCGCTTTTTTACCATTTTGAACTGCTATCTACGATACTTTTCGTACAAATATAAAGTGCAAACGACCTGCTCCCAAATTTTATTACGATTTTTTTCGTAGAAAAGCGTTAAAAAATGTTAAACAACCCTCAAACGTCTGATTTTCTGAAATTTATTCGTTTGTGTAATTTTTATACAGAATATCGGGTTCAAGGTGCAGGGTAGCGGGTACCGGGTTCAAGTTTCAAGTCCCGATAAAACGCAAATCTTTGATTTGCTTTTTTATCGTGGATCCTCGAAAAACAATGAAATCAAAGATTTCTGGTTTTTCGGGATTTCAAGTTTCATTTACTATCTTTATCATAGATTAAAAATTCAAGCGTGAAAGGATTCTTTAAACAGAATTTCATATGGATCATCTTTCTCATCCTCGTCAGTGGGGGAAGCTTCCTGGCTGAGCAGATCAACGGGCGATTGGACATGAGGGACCTGGAGGTTTATTACCGGGCTGCCGACAGGCTTTTCGGGGGGGACGAATTATACCGATCAGCGGAGGAAGATCCCTGGGAGCATTATGTATTCAAGTATGCCCCTCCTTCAGCCATGCTCTTTATCCCTTTCCTGTTCTTCGGCATCCCTGCTACAAAGATCATATACTGGATCCTTCTTACCGCTGTGCTCGGGCTTGTGCTGTACCTGTTGCGTCAGATATTTTCCCGGAAGAAGGGCAATAATGCCAGGATAGCGGGCTGCCTGGTGCTGGGTATTCTGATCACCGGGACTCATTTTTTCAGGGAACTTCATCTCGGGCAGGTGAACCTACTGCTGCTTGGCATCTATATTTCAGCCCTGGCCCTGTTTCTCCGCAGCCATGCAAAGGCTGCAGGCGCCCTTCTCGCATTCAGCGTGTTCATCAAACCTTTTGGACTGATATTCCTCCCACTCTTCCTGATCATGGGTAAATGGAAAGAGATCCTTTATTTTATTGGCTTTGCTTTACTCTTCTTTCTCTTACCAATGCTGTTTTACAGCGAGTACAGTTCCTATTTTGATCTGTACTCATCGTGGTTTACGGAACTCAATATTGAACTTGGGAGCAAGCAGGACCTATTCGCGGCCGGGAACCATTCCATCTTTTCCATCCTGGCCAGGTATACGCCCCTTGGACTGCTGCCACTCAGCGGATCGGGCAAATTGATTTACCAGTTAATAATTTTACTGGCACTAGCCCTGCTCCTGCTCTGGTTTTACTTCAGTCGGCCGGTTCCCGAGCGGGGAAAAAGGATCTTCATCGTACTCATCGCCCTGATCCCGCTTCTGGCCTATACAAGCTACAATGCATTTATCTTCAGCCTGCCGCTCGTGCTCTTCCTGCTGTTCAGGTTCAGGGAGCTCAATACATTTTTTAAGGTTGTATTCATCCTTAGCAGTATCTGTATTGGCGGGAATATATATGACCTGGTCGGTCCGGAGCTCTTCGACCACTTGTGGGCCAATTCTATTTACAGCTGGGGGTGCATCGGACTGATCGTCACCAGCTTCAGTCACTGGAATAAATTCAGGAGCTGGAAAACCGCTATTGAATAACGAAACACGAATAACGAATAACGAGTAGCGAAAAAAGGGAGCCAGCGGCTCCCTTACTTTATTTTATCAGCACCACTTTTCGGGTTATGCTTTCATCATCGCTTGTCAGTCGCAGGAAGTAGATCCCCTCCGATACACCTTCACTCCGGGCATCCCAGCTTAAGGTATGCTCTCCTGACCTCATTTTAGCATCGTAAATGGTGTTCACAAGCTTTCCTTCGATACTATAGACTTGCAGACTGATGTGTTTCTCTTTGCTAAGAGAGACCTTAATATGTGTTTCTCCTGTAGTTGGATTCGGGAAAGGTTGCCCAAGTTCGGCCTGCACCTGAATCTGGTCATCAAGTCCTACCCAAACAGAAGAAATTCCAAAAAACTCCAGGTACTGATGCATCAGGTAATCCGTGGATACTGAGGTTTCATTCAGCCCCCCGAATTCAAAGGATGCACCAATTGTTTTATATGATCCGGCATCGTTTGCAATGGCAGTTATATATGATGGAAACTGGTTCTTGAAGATGGTAAAGGCATCGTCCAGCGGGTTTAGCCTGTCGATCCAGTTTTTATCACCGGCATAATTGTATATCAACCCTTCCGTAAAGGTCCCTGCCTGTCCGTAAAGCATTCCCAGGTCATCGCTGCCATCTGATATACCCTCAATATTGAACATCCCGTGCACCGGGGATGGTTCGTCATAATACCAGGTATCGCCCCCTTCCATATACAGTCTTCCTCCCTGGTTGAGAAAGTCAGCCAGTTCCTGTCCTTCCGAAGTACTAAGTACAGCGTTATCAGGATACACTCCAAGGCAAACAAAGATGGACGAGTACAGGTTCATGTCATCCGGCCAGCTGGTAACCATATCAGATGTCACCCCGAGGTTTTCAAAACATGTGATCATTTCAGCAGCTGAATTGGCATTTCCATCCAGGTCGATCACCAGCACCGGGATCTGGCCTATTACGATGCTAAATTCCCCGTTTCCATTTATGCCAAGGTTTGCGTTCAACTCCAGCATGAATGGGGCTGAATGCCCCGAAGGTGTTAATGCATCTGCGGTTATGGTATAGGACCGGGAAACAGAACCACCGGCAATGATATCGCCAAAGGTCAGGTTCGATTCATCAATGCTAACATACGCGCTGGATACTGAAAGCGAACCGCTTACGGCAAATGCATCCGCCGTACCTGTATTATCAACAGTGATCTCTAGTTCGGCCGTCTCGCCGGGATCAAGTTTTCCATTCGCATTCCCGTTTTCATCATTGATCGAATAAGAAGCGTATTCCAGTACCGGGGCATGTCCGGTTTCACTGAAACTGCTATTCCATGTTGCATCCCCAGTCGACTCTATTTCAAATTGGATCGTATGCCCATCAGGAATGTCTGCAGCAACAGTGAGTGCAAAAGCATCGTCGATTTGCACGCTTTCGCCAGCAGGGATGGTGCCGTAGTTTTCTGAATTATCGGTTATCGTAGCGTAAGCATCACCTGTTGAAAGGACCACCGACACATTGTTTGCATCGGCACTGCCAACATTTGTAAGGGCAATTGAGAGTGATGCATTCTCACCATAATCAAGCATCCCGTTATTATTCCCGGATGCATCGTTCACCATATGACTGCTGTAAATCACAAATGCTCCGGAGGAAGGTATGACTGAAATGGTCTCATAAATCGTTTCAGTATTAAAAGCAGTTACCACCAAAAGGGCATCACCGGGATTTAAGGAGTGCGGAATACTTACCATTCCCGAAGCATCACTTACGGCTGAAAAATAATTTCCTCCCTGGGAAAGGCACACCATTGCTCCTTCAACAGGGATACCCCCGCTGCTGACCATGGTTTCAAATGGAATGCCGACCATGATGACCTCGTTCGACAGGCTGAGTTCTGCGGGCATGTCAGTCCTGGCCTGCATAGAGGGATCGCCAAAAAGGTTCCAGGTCTTCGCTGTTTCCCAGTCGGATGGTCCACCCGACTCTGTGGTCATCAGCACCAGTCCATTAAAAATAATTGCTCCAAGGGTTGTTCTGCCTTCGGTTGTATTGATCCCGCTTTGCCCGGAATGTGCAGAATAGTCGTATCCCCCGGTCAGGATATCGGCAAAGTAGTCCTGTCCGCGCATGGGTGGGTTCCAGGGCTGGCTAATAGATGCCCCCAGGAACATGACCGATCCACCACCATCTTTTCTCTGCCAGGCTTCTGCGAAACAGGTCCCGGTATGAAAATCTCCATTGTTGCATGCAACAGAAATTACCCAGGGGGTCATATCCCCATTGGTGAGCGCATTTACATTGCTGTTGCTGAAACCGGTCGTTCCCCAGGAAGTGGGAGAACCATGTCCGCAATAATTGATCACGCTGGTTCCTCCATTCACTGCCGCATTTACATCACCTATACTGCCCGAAGGTTCATAAATGGGGTTATAGGAATCAAAAGTAAAGGGGTCGTATTTATCGTTAAAGATCACATCGAGGTGTTCAAAGTCATCCTCTCCGTCATCGCCGGGTCCTTCGATAGACCCGATCCCGGTGGCAATATTATACCAGGCACCACCTGCCTGCGGGTTCTTCTCATAATTGATTACCTTATCCACCTGCACGGTAACATCGGTGGGATTGGCAGCTGAAAAGCGACCTACGGCAATGTCAACGACCTCGTCGCTCCCGACAACGCATCCCACCTGGGGATCCATGGGCGATCCGCTGCCAAGTGTATTGCATTTGATATCCGCCCAATCTCCGACAAGCTGAACATACAGAAGGTCATTATTAGCGGCATATGCATCATCCACAATCGTATTGATATTGGTTCCGGTGCTGACCACCTCAAGGCTTACCTCATACCCTTTCTCCCTTTTCCACTGCAAGTATGGCTCGATGGCGGTCTCATCTCGTTCAGTACAAATAACCAGTATGTCACCCATCTCCCCTATGGTCAGGGCATCACGGTTCTCAAAATAGTTTATGAATACTGAAGCGTAGATGGCATCCATCTCATAAACAATGCTGTGATCATCATTAAGGAGCGGATTAACGGGGTCCTGGTTATTTTTTTCAAGGATTACTTCCAGTTGGGTATAAACCCTGAGCACATTACTGCGTGCATTATACTGGAAAGGATAAACATATACATTCGTCCCCCTGATATCGCGCATGATATAGGGTTCGGTATTATTAGCGAGATCACCCGGGTACCATGAATCCGTTATGGATTTCGGATCGATCGTATAAGGAATTTTATCGGGGTCCTGGTCGCGGTAGATCACACCCCTGGAAGGAAGCAGGGGATGCTCAAGCTGATAATCCCTGAATGCTATTCCGTTTACCTGAAGGCTGACATTATTTTCTGCTTCAAGCATCACTGCAGCATGCACGTAAGGAAGTTCAGCAAATCCTGCCTTCCGGGTTACGACAGAGCCCGGGAAGTTTATAGTGGCGTATGTCTGGCCATCGATTGTAAGCTGGGAGATCATGATATCATCCAGCATAAAATCAAGCTGGTAGGATGAAGGCCCTTCACTGAAATTGACATCATATCCATCGGTTGAATAAGCTGAAAATGTTGTGAAAAACATGAGCAGCAAAAACAATATATTATTTCTCATAATAGCTTTGATTAAGAAAAAACAAGCCCGGGATCCCGGGCTTGTTTGTCGTTTATTTTATGACTACGATTTTTTCCGTTACTTTCTGGTCACCCGAAGTAAATACACAGAAGTAAATACCCCCGGGTAAGCCGGATGTATCAAAGGCAAATGCATGTTGCCCTTTGTTTAAGCTGAGATTATCAGCAAGACGGGATACTTCCTGTCCGGTATTATTGAATATGGAAATACTAAGATCACCTTCCTCTTCAATATCGACGTAAATATTGGCTTTATCTTTAACCGGGTTCGGGAATATGCTGATGTTGTTTCCTGAAAGTTCAACTTCATTCAGGCCAACATAAACGGCATCAATGTCGAAAAATTCAAGATACTTGTACATCAGGTAATCTTTGGTGTATGTACCATCCGTGAATCCTCCAAATTCATGCGAGCAGCCGATTGTTTTATAGTTACTGCCAACATTGGCAACACCGGTGATGTATGCGGGTACCTGGTTGCTCAAAATGCTGAAGGCATTATTAACCGGTTCAATATGGTCGATCCAGTTATTCTCCCCGACATATTCCAGCACCAGACCTTCGGTAAATGTGCCCCCATGACCGATAACGGTTGCCAGGTCACCGCTGCCATCTTCCATTCCATTGATATTGAACATTTCGTGAACGGCAGTCTGATCATCATAGTACCAGGTGTCGCCTCCTTCCATGTAAAGTTTACCGCCTGCATTCAGGAAATCAGCCAGTGCCTGCCCCTCGGCAAATGAAAGTTCGTAATTGGCACTGTAAACACCGAGGCAAACAAATGCCGATGCATAGAGTTCGAGTTCGTCAGGTATTTCAGTAACATAATCGGCACCTACATTCAGGTTATTCAGGCAGTTCAGCATGGATAAGCCGGAGCTGTTGTTCAGGTCAAGGTCAATAATAACCACAGGTATCTGGCCTGCTACCATAAAGAAATCCAGTTCGGCGGTATATCCCTGTGCATCAGCAGAAAATTCGAATGCGATTGAAGTACCCGGATCTATCTGGTTGTCGACGGTAACGCTGAACACCCCTTCTACGGTTTCCATCATAGCGATGGTACCCATATTGTGCGAAGCATTATTGATCACGATATCACTACTTGTTGTGCTCAGGTAACCCATAGCATCCAATGCATCACAATGGCCTCCGTTAAGTATGGGAACATGAATATCAGCTGTTTCACCGGGATCAAGGCGTCCGTTGCCGTTCCCGGCCTGGGTATCATCAACGAAAGGTGCTCCGAGGGCCAGTACAGGCGCATTCAGTGTTATGCTGAAATTCGACATCCAGGTGTCTTTGCCGTCACCCGTTATTTCCAGGTCGAAATTAACGGCATGCTGATCAGGCACTACTGCTGCAACATCAAAGGTATAAGCATCAGCCTGAGCGGATGTGCTGCCTGATGTGATCGTTCCCCATGCCTGTGAATCATCAGTGATGGTAACCATATCATCAGTGGTTGATAGCACTGCGCTGACATTATTGGCATCATCAACACCCATATTTTCCAGTACAACATCAAGGTTGATGGTTTCTCCATAATCAGCCTTATTGTTATTATTTCCTGCAGGGTCATTGATGGTGAAATCGTTCAGCACCACGTATGGGCCACTGGGATTGTCAACCAGCACGGTCCCTATATAAGGAGCACCGTTTTGCCTGGTCACAACTACATCTGCAGTACCCGGGACCAGGATCGGATCCAGCGCAACAACGGCAAGGCCGGAAGCATCTGCCAGTGCAGCCCCATGAAGGACTCCGTCCATTGATATACCAACATAGGCGTATGCATCGGTATTCACGGTAAATGATGTTGCCCCGAGTAAGAGGATCGGGTCATAGCTCACACTGATCGGATCGGGTACCCCAAAATAGGTCATCAGTGAGGGATCGCCCATTACACAATAGATCTCCCAGTAATATTCAGCCGATGACGGAGATCCTTCAGTAACCGCCAGGTTACCGGCAAAGATCATCTGGTAGGTAGTGGTGTACCAGTCTTCAAAGGGCTCACCATGATCATGGAAAGCACGGTCATATGCCCCCAGTGTCGTTTCAGCATATGATGGCGGGATTTCAGATATTGTTCCCACACCCACACCGAAATAGTAATCCGGGTCCCAATATGTTGAGTTGGATCCACCAATGTAGCCAACAGCTCCTTTGTTCTCGGCCCTGAGCAGGGCTTCTCCAAAACAATAGCTATCATATTCATTGGATGAGCAGCAGTTGCCTAAAAGTACGCAGTATTCATCCTGGTTCTGCAAGCCCGATACATCAGATATAGTAAAGGATGGATTGGCCCATCCGCTTGCAGAGCAGTGTGCGGTATAGTTTCCAAATGATATACCGTCGCTTACATTTTGTATGATCGCGGCCGACTGGCTGCCGGAACCGGGATAAAGGTAAGTATGTGATGTAAGTCCGTGTGCTACATTAAAGTAGTTCTCGGTTCCGTAGTTGATCTGTCCATTAGCGTGCGTATAACCATAAGAACCGTCCATACCGGCCACCATTACCACTTCATCGAGGTAGGCAGGATCGGGCATGGTATATTGTTCGTACTGCATTGTTTTGTCAATCTGTGGCTGGAGTTCAGATGTGCTTGTAGCCGACCATCTGCCCCAGTATATTTCCGGGAAGTAGTCGCCGGTATACTCAACATAATACAGGTCGGTCACGTGCCAGCCGGCATTCCCTGACCAGGCCGGGACCTGGGCAACATCACCCACGAAGAGTACAAAGGAAGGAGCCGGATCGGCTGTAGTTCCCGCATCGTACAATCCCTGTAAATAATTTTTGATCGATGTGGTTGAATTTCCAACGGCAGCATCATCGGTATACGCTTCAATGACGGCAAAGCCTTTCTGGGTTTTCCATTCGATAAAAGGCTGAAGCTGATCATGGAACATCGGGTCGGCAACGATCACAAACTTCACGGGATACCTGGTAATCGTATCCCTGGTTGAAGGCTGCTCATACTTATAATTCAAAAGGCTGTTTGCAGCAGAATTAAAATATGGCGCGATCATTTTACCTTTTTCTTCCAGGGTGGTCATGACATCAGCCCCTGTAAAAACGATCTCTGCCTCAATATCAGAATATACCCTGATCATCCCTGTAACAGGGTTATATTGTACGGGGGCAACATCAACACGGGCAAGACGCAATCCGCGCATCACACCCAGTACTTCAACAGAAACCAGCTCCTGTGAAAAATATTCATTCGAGCGGTACACGTCTTCATCATATTCAAACGGCACGTATGAACCGTCTTTCGGGGCAGGTGGCTGCGCGGGGATAATGGGATTGTCAATACCCAGCTCAGATAGATTATATTCGTTTACACTAAAGCTGATAATGTTAACTTCAGGGATTGCACCGAATGGGATCTCGATCAATTTCCGGTTTATCGGCAATTTGGGTGAACCTGTGATATTTGATGAGGAATAGCCTTTTACAACCAGTTCATTGAAAATACCAAGTTCTGTGTTTATTTTATATGTCCGGATCAGGTCGAGGGTGCTGGCAAATGTGAGGTTCTGGTAAGTATTGGTCTTTACTTCAACACCCGTCCTGCTGTTTTCCTTAATTACGATATCTCTTGCATTTACACCCAGGAGAAGAGCAAATGAAAGTATGGCAACGGCCATTTTGCGTGTAACATCAAGCGTCATGTTCAATGCGTTTAAGTAGTTTAGTTAAAATCAAGTCCTCTTTCAGGATAGACAAAGGTAGATATTTTTACATACATTTATTATTCTAAATATATAAAAGACCATTATATCGTAATTCGGTTGTCCAGCAGGGTGATAAAATCTATGCCAGTTTTTGTTCCAGGTTCCGGTTAGATATCCTTCTTGCCGGGATCAGGGCAGCCAGGTATCCGATAACAAAAACGGTGAGGAAAACATATAGGAAGTCCATTGCCCTGACTTCTACCGGGTATGCATCAACGATAAAGAGTCCATCGCCCTCTCCGAGGCTGATGATTCCAAACTCCTGTTGCAACCAGCTCAGCAACCCACCCAGGATCAAGCCGGTAAAAGCACCGAGCATGGAGATCAGAAGGCCTTCCAGCAAGAATATTCGTTTGATCATGGTATTGCTGGCACCCAGGCTATGGAGTATAGCAATGTCTTTCTGTTTGTCGATGATCAGCATAGAGAGAGACCCGATCACATTGAACGTCGCGATCATGAGGATGAATGCCAGGATCAGGAAAATGATCCACTTTTCTGCATTCATGATCTTGTATAAAAGCTCTTCCTGTTCATACCTGTCCTTCACATAAAAACCATCTCCCGCAATCTTTATAACGGCGGCTTTTACTTTATTTATGTCGGCATTCCCCCCAAGGCCGATCTCGAGTGCGCTAAGCTCATTATTATATTCAAGCAGATCGCGTGCAAACCAGAGGGGAACAATAACGAGACTGAGATCGAAATCCTGTTGGATGGAGAATACGCCTGAAGGTAAGACATTCCCCTGGTTAAAGGGTTGTTCAAGTCCCGGTTTAAAATCTGCCGTGCGGCTGGGAACATAAATTCCAACGGGATCGGCAAAGTCTCCCGGGATCACACCAAGATGATAAGCAACCCCGGCACCGAATACGCCACATGCTTTCTTTCCATATTGTAAGACATAATCCCCGTCGATAATAGCCGAATCGATCGCGGTCATCTTGTTAAATTCATTGCTTACACCTTTCATCCTGGCAATATATTGTCGTTGCCCGTTCTTAAGCAATGCATTTTCCTCAACTACTTCTGTCATGAACGCCACCCCGGGGATCTCCCTTATCCTGTCGGCACTCACCTGCTCAAGGGTAAACGATTTTCCTTTCTTCACCGTGATCTCCAGGTCGGGATTGAATGAATTATAGAGCGAAGCGACAAGCGATTCAAACCCATTGAATACCGAAAGCACAACGATCAGGGCCATGGTTCCCACCATGATCCCAGTAGCTGAGATCCCTGAAATCACATTGATGATGTTATGAGATTTCCTGGAGATGAGATATCGCCGGGCTATGTAAAAGGGAAACTGCAATATGTGATTGATTTATAATTTCAAAAATACAAACTTCAAAGATGCTTATAAAACGCATACCAATTTATTAAGTTTTATTTATTATGAACTTCATAATCCCCCAGCATCAATAAAAGCGCTATTCTGTCTGAATACTATACTACCAGGATTGCAGGGTGTGGCCGATACGATCCGGCCAAAAAAATATCATCGTTTTTATAAGTCTTTACATGTAAACAGGTGCTTTTTTATAATTTCGCAAAAACAGGTAAATCATGTATATACGCATATTGATCGTACCCTTACTGTTATCGGGCTTCATTCTGCTATCATGCAATAATAGTCCCGGGGAGAAACAGCAAAAAGAAAACCCGGACAAATCAGAAGTAACAGGCTTTATAAATCTTTACGCCGACATGGAAACACCGGCCGTCCGTGACACGGGAGATGCGGCTGATGACCCCTGCGTCTGGATTCATCCGGAAGACCCGGGCAGGTCGCTCATCCTGGGGACAAACAAACAAAGGGGGCTGGCCGTTTACGATCTTTCAGGTGAAGAGCTATTCTTTAGCCCGATGGGAAGGGTGAATAATGTCGATGTTAGATATAATTTCCCCCTCGGGAATAAAAAGATCGATATTGTTGCAGCCAGCAACAGATCCGATAACTCCATTGCTCTCCTGCAAATTGATGAAAGCGGTACGCTGAAGGATATTTCCGACACGGTCTATGTATCTTCCGTGGATGGGGTATACGGCATTTGCCTTTATCATAATAAAGCAAAAAACACGTATTATGTGATCGTCAACAGCAAGGCCGGCCAGGTTGAACAATGGCTGCTAAAACCCGGGGATAACATGAAGATCCAGGCAGAACTGGTAAGGAGTTTCGAGGTAGGAGGCCTGACCGAGGGTTGTGTTGCCGATGATGAGCTTGGTGTACTTTACATCGGGCAAGAAGACCATGGTATCTGGCGATATCATGCCGAACCGGATATGGGCAATGAAAGAACCGCAGTGGATGATTTCAACAACCCCAAGCTTGCTGCTGATATCGAGGGCCTTACAATATATTATGGCGCCAATGGATCAGGATACCTGATCGCATCCAGCCAGGGCAACAACAGTTATGCTGTGTACTCCCGCACTGAACCAAATGAATATCTTGGCAGTTTCAGGATTATTGATGAAAAAGGAGGGATTGACGGAACGGAAGATACAGACGGAATTGATGTGATAAACCTCTCAATGGACGAACAATACCCCCATGGTTTCTTCATTGCCCAGGATGGATATAACTATGAAAAGGGACAAAAAACTACCCAGAACTTCAAAATGATCAGCTGGAAAAAAATTGCCGAAGCATTTACACCTCCGCTGCTAATCGACAATTCATATAATATCAGGGACTGAATTATTTAAGAAGGCGTTCGATGTTATCGATATAATCCAGGGAGTCATCTTCATAAAATTCCAGGTTGGGAACTGTTCTCAGCTGCTTCCGGATACGATTTCCAAGCTTATATTTGATCTTGCTTCCATGCTCCCGGATCTTATTTAGCATGGCCTGTTTTTCATCGGTACCGAAAATGCTCAGGTAGACCCGCGAAATAGCCAGATCGCTCGTTACATAAACCTTGGTTACAGTAACCATTGCACCGGCGGTTAGATCCTGTGCTTCATGCTGGAAGATCTCCCCGAGGTCTTTCTGAAGTAAACGCGCTATACGTTGCTGGCGTTTTGATTCCATGTTACAAAGATACGAGATTCTGAAATCTGAAATCTGAAACACTAGTGTCCGGTTAAATTCTAAATATAGAAAACTGCGTGATTGAAAGAGCCGCTCGACTTCGCTCGCGGTGACAAATCAAAGTCATTAAAATAGAATAAGGGCGCGGCACACC
>JAZBOU010000171.1:0-37494 GCA_036351275.1 Bacteroidales bacterium | reverse complement strand
AGCTTGGCCTGTATGCCCATCTCGCCGTTGGGTTGTGTGGCATAGGGATAAATAGTGGCCAGGCTGTAAGCTTGCTGCTTGGTAAGTGGTGGCAGGTAATTGATGTCGAGTGCCTCACCCAGTTCGGTGCTTCTCGACTTATAGCTCATATTATCAATGCGCTTTCCGGAGAGTGAAATGCCGAAGCCCTGTTGTGAATAGGATAATGTTGTAACGAAAGATTGCCCGTCTTTGTAGATGTAATTATTCATCGCCGAGGGGTTGTTGATCTTGTAAGCGTACTCGGCATTTAACTGGAAGCCTCCATAGATCAAACTGATACGTCCGTCGTAGGCTGCAACATTGTTCGGGAGATTATACATGTAAACGGTAGTATCACGTACCAGGGTTTTATCTTTCACATCCTCGTAGTTGCTCACAAAACTTCCGCCCACTGTGATCTTGGTCTTTGAAGCTGCCATTCCCTTGAATATGTCGTTGAGGTAAAATTCGGCATCAAAGCCCTTGATGATCCCGCGGTTACCGCTGGTATACGGATCCCAGTAGTACCGCTGCGTACCGATCAGCCCTTTCAGGTAGATACCATCATAAGGCTGGATCTTCACCCGTGCTCCCCTGATGGAATTATCATACCCCAGGGTCCACTCTTCGTAACTTCTTAGAATAAGCCCGTTACCGAACTGTTCATAGAAGTTCCCAACGGTTATCTGGATCCTGTCAAACTGGTATTCGGCAAAGTAATATGGAATGCCATGTCCTTCGTACTGCGGGTTGTACCCGGCAATGGGTGGCATATAGGCTTCATAGCGGAAGCCGGCACGAAAGCGCCCGTTGGTGTAAATGATTTTGCCAAATCCGTTAAATCTGAATAGCTTGCCGTCGAGGGTCGAATCGGTGATCCCGAGCTTGTCGTCTTCCATGTAATACTGTCCGTCAAACTGGAAACTACCGCTAACCTTACCCCTGTCGACAAAATTCTGTGCCTGTGCTTGCACAGCCAGTATGAGGATCAGGCCTGTAATGATTACAGGAGTTAGCTTTTTCATTGTGTCGTTTTTGGTTTGGTGCCTTGCAGGCGGCTATTAGTGTGCTTCGTCAATTTCTTCTCCTGCAATGATCTTTCTTACATTTTCGATGAGTTGTAATTCCCCGCCTTCGGAGAATGAGGTATGCTGCCAGACCACCCTTCCTTCTCCGTCGAGGATAAAGGTATGCGGGATCATGTTCACGTTCATGGCACGCTTAAAATCACCATTTACATCAAGCAGGATCTCGTATTCCCAGTCGTTGCCGTCAGCATAAGGTTTGACTTTCGCACTGGAACGGGCATCATCGATCGATACTGCTACAAGCTTTACACCGGTCTCTTCCTGCCAGTCGTAATATTCATATGAGATCGCATTCAATTCCTTGATACATGGTTTGCACCAGAGTGCCCAGAAACTGAGTATAATGGGTTTCCCGTCGTTGCTGATATTGGCAGTGTTGAATGGTTCGCCTGAGGCCGTCTTCAGGTCGACAGATGGCAGTTTTTGCCCTTTCTTCTTCGCATCCTGGGAATATACCGTAAACCCGATGAGCAGAGCAAGTAAGATCATGCTGATGTTTTTCATAAGTTCCTTTTTATATATGTTGTTATGTCTGTATACAAATAACAGTCCAAAAGTAAAAATATTATATCAGATGTGAACTTCCAGGAGTTTGGTTTTTTCCAGGGGTCTGATCAGCACCCTTTCGGTCAAAGCAGGAATAAGGATCAATTCCCCGGCTGCAAGGTCATACTGTCCAGTCTGGTCCTGAACGAAGGCCCTGCCCCCGGTACAAAGCAGGGCAACGAATGAGTCCAGTGCACTGTAATCCTTTTCAAGTGCATGTTTCTCCAGCGACACAAGGTTGGTGGTAAAATGCGCACAGCTGGCCAATGTTGTACTCTGATCAGGCACTTCCCGGTAATCTGTGCGGTATTTATCCTGCAGTTCGAAATCAATGGCTTCCAGGGCTTCATCAATATGCAATTCCCGGCTGTTTCCCTGATCATCTAAACGGTCCCAGTCGTAGATGCGATACGTCGTATCGGAGGTTTCCTGTATTTCTGCCAGCAAGACACCAGGGCCAAGTGCATGCACCCTGCCTGCCGGCATGAAGAAAACATCACCCGCCGCAACACGCTCATAGTTCATGACCTCGGGCAGGGTTTTATTCTCAAGATGCCTGAGATAGGCCTGCTGGTTTAGTTTCTGGCTGAACCCGCTGATCAACTGTGCTTTGTCATCGGCACCAAGCACATACCACATTTCTGTTTTTCCCCTTCCGATCTTACGCCTGGCAGCGAGCTCATCATCGGGGTGAACCTGTATGGAAAGCCAGTCGTTGGCATCGATCAGTTTGATCAACACCGGGAACTCATTACCGTATTTTTCATACACTTCATCCCCAACCAGGTCATACATGTATACTTCCAGCAGTTCATTCAATTCATTCCCGGCCAGGAAACCGTTGCTAACAATGCTCGGGTTGCCGGCAACACCGGAGAGCATCCATGCTTCGCCGCAGTTGTTCAGGGGAGAGAAATCCAGTCCCATCACGGTTCTTATCTTGTCGCCTCCCCATATCTTGTCTTTGAATATGGGCTTGAATTTCAGTGGGTATAATCCGTCCATACTAATTTTAGCTATCTTTGAGACATGCAAAGTTAATGATTTCAGGGGAAGTCATTTCTAATTGTAAAACCCAGAATAACAGTATGATGAAAAGAGTTTGCGTGTTTTGCGGATCCAGCCGGGGGATCAGGGATATTTATTCACAGAAAGCAGTGGACCTGGCTGAGGCTATGCTAATCGAAGGCATGGAGCTTGTTTATGGCGGGGCAAATATCGGCTTGATGAAGTCCATTGCCGACAGGGTGCTTGAAGGAGGCGGAAAAGTAACAGGAGTGATGCCCGGCAGTCTCGCCGACAGGGAAATACTGCACAAATCGGTAACGGAAACCATCCTGGTAAAGGATCTTCAGGAACGCAAGAAGGTAATGGATGAACTTTCTGATGGCTTCATTGCCATGCCGGGAGGTTTTGGTACCATTGATGAATTGTTTGAAGTTTTGAGCTGGAATCAGCTGGGAATTATCCATAAGCCAGTGGGGATCTATAACGTCGATCATTATTACGATCACCTTGTTGGCTGGCTCGATCACGGTACCGAGATGATGTTCATACGGCCGGAGCACAGGGCGAACATCCTGGTGGATGACCAGCCGGCCGGGCTGCTGAACAAAATGCAGAACTACCAGGGCCTGGTAGCTGAAAAATGGGTAGACAGGCTCAAGGAAAAAGGATATTAATCTGTTTCTGATGAAGGCAAGTTTTTATAATAGCCTGGAAAACGATGCTGTGCAATGCGTCCTGTGCCCCCATGAATGCAGGCTTGACCCGGGGAAGACGGGGATTTGCCGGGTAAGGACAAATACTGATGGCATCCTGATGAGTGACAACTATGGCAAGCTTTGCTCCCTTCATCTTGACCCGATAGAAAAGAAGCCGCTGTATCATTACCATCCCGGCAGGAACATTTTATCGGTGGGAAGTGTGGGGTGCAACCTGCATTGCCGCTTTTGCCAGAACTGGGAAATTTCGCAAACAGCTGTGAAAGACTATCCTTATTTAAATGAGTACACTCCGGGATCGATCGTTGATCTTGCGCTGGAAGAAAAAGATAACCTGGGGATCGCATATACTTACAACGAGCCTACCGTATGGTATGAGTATATGCTTGATATTGCCCGACTGGCGGCCGGCAAAGGGCTGAAGAATGTGATGGTCACCAACGGTTTCATCAACACGGAGCCGCTTCGTGAACTGATGCCTGTCATGCATGCTTTCAGCGTCGACCTGAAGGCGTTTACCGAGAATTTTTACCGCCGGCTTACATCCTCTTCCCTGGCGCCGGTGCTTGAGAGCCTGAAGACCATCCGCGAGCATGGCAGGCACCTGGAGATCACCAACCTGCTGATCCCCGACCAGAATGATGATGAGAAGGACTTCAGGAGGATGCTGGAATGGATACAGAAAGAACTGGGAAAGGAAACCGTACTGCACATCTCGCGTTTCTTCCCGACCTACAAGCTGATACACAATTCAACCCCTGAAGCATTGCTGTTGAAGTTCTATGATATTGCAAGGGAGTACCTTGATTTCGTATACCTGGGCAATTTACATTCAGACAGGGGAAAGGATACGCTGTGCCCGGAATGCAGCCACCTTCTGATCAGCCGGACCGGATATCGTACCTCACTGAAAGGCCTGGATGAACATGGTAAATGTGAAAAATGCGGAGCTGCAGCGGGGATTGCACTCTGATTCAATATTCGCCCAATACCCAACGCCTATTTTTTTTACATTTGTATAAAAGATTAAAATGATCACAATCGGCATTACCGGGACCCTTGGTGCAGGCAAAGGTACCATCGTACAATACCTGGTGGAGGAAGAAGGATTCGAACATTATTCTGTACGGGGGCTGCTCCTTGAAGAGATGAAAAAAATGGGCATGCCAGAGAACAGGAATTCCATGACGGTCCTGGCAAACCGGCTCAGGTCTGCTTATGGCCCCTCTTACATCATAGACCAGCTTTATGAACGGGCAAACCATGATGGCCACAATTGCGTCATAGAAAGCATCCGCACCCCCGGGGAGATACAGTCGCTTCGGCGTAAGCCAGACTTCTATCTCTTTGCGGTCGACGCCACGGCCCGGAAACGATACAACAGGATCAAAAAAAGGGGTTCGGAAACGGATGCGGTCAGCTTTAAGGAGTTCGTTATCGCTGAAGAAATTGAAATGAATTCGGACGATCCCCATAAACAGAACCTGGCCCGTTGTATCGACATGGCAGATTATCGCTTTGAGAACAATGGTACCATAGAACAGTTGCTGAAGGAGGTAAAGAAGGTTATGACGAGCGTAAAAAAAGAGATAGCAGATGGGAAAAGAAAAGATTAAGCACCTCCGGCCTTCATGGGATGAGTATTTCATGGACCTGGCCAATACTGCGGCAAAAAGGGCGACCTGCGACCGCGGCCGGTCCGGTTGTATTATTGTACGGGATAAGCATGTGCTTGTAACCGGATATGTCGGGTCCCCCAAAGGAATGCCTCACTGCGACGAGCTGGGGCACCTGTTTAAGAAAGTGTATCATGAAGACGGCAGCGTAACCCAGCATTGTGTGCGAACTGTTCATGCAGAGCAAAATGCCATATGCCAGGCTGCCAGGCGTGGCATTGCCTTGGACGACAGCACACTTTATTGCAGAATGACTCCCTGTCGAACCTGTGCCATGCTCATAATCAACTGTGGGATCGTCAGGGTCGTATGTGAAAGAAAATACCATGCCGCTAAAGAAAGCGAAGAACTTTTCCGCGATGCGGGTGTGAAACTGGATTACTTTTCGGAAGATATAGAAAAGTACGAAAACCAATAAGAGTTCCGAGTGCCGAGTGCCGGGTTCCGAATTACTTCAAATATCAAATATCAGATATCAGAATTCAGCTATCAATATTTAGGCGCTTCCCCCCAGAAGTTGGTATACAGCTCGGCATCTTCGCCGTATGATTCAACCTTATCACCATGGATCTTGTAGGTTGAATGCTGTCCGATGATCTCTGAGAATACAATATCGAACTCATCCCTGTTCTCATCGACCATGATCACCCTGGCCAGGTTCTGGTGATCCATGTAGTCGCCCAGGTCGGCATGGCAGACAGGGCAAAAGATGTCTACCTTTTCCCCATCCTGAAGCTTAAATGCAGCATGCGTAGTAGCAGAATACTCTCCCAATTGCGGACTAAGCAGCAACAGGCCCGAAGGGCCTCTCTCAGTTTTTGCAAGCAAAACGATCTTCTTGTTGGGTACCAGCTGGGCACGGCATTTTGGACAAAGGAAATTGTTCTCTTTCATGGCTTTATTGATTATGGTACAACAAAGTTAGCTTAAGAGGAGCAAAATGTAAAGGGAATGGAGGTATTAATTTGTACTAATTTTCTTTAAAGATGAGTATGGCTTCCTCTCCGCTTGCTTTTCGGTACCCCCTGATCATGCTGGAGGTATTAAAAGGCATAGCAATATTTCCTGATTGGTCGAGTGCTACTACACCTCCGCCTCCGCCTATCGGTTGCAATTTTCCATATATCACGCTGTCGGCTGCTTCAGTCAGGCTCAGGCCACAGTATTCCATAAGCGCCGAAATGTCGTATGACACAACATTCCTGATAAAATATTCCCCATGCCCCGTTGCTGAAACGGCGCAACTATTGTTCCATGCAAAGGTTCCGGCCCCGATCACCGGGGCATCGCCTACCCGGCCGTGCATTTTATTGGTCATGCCCCCGGTTGATGTTCCGGCAGCAAGGTCTCCGTTCCGGTCGAGGGCAACGGCTCCCACTGTACCCTGTTTCTGCGAACGTTCTTTTGCCCGCTGCAGGCTGTTCCAGCGGGCACTTGTAAAAAACCATGAAGAGTCGGCGATCTCGAGCCCGTGTTCCTCTGCAAAGTGTTCCGCCCCCTCTCCGATGAGCATCACATGAGGGGATGATGTCATCACAAGCCTGGCTGCTGAAATCGGATGCCTGATATTCGTGACCCCGGCCACGGCTCCGGCATTGCGGTCGCGGCCATCCATAATGGAGGCGTCGAGTTCATGGATACCGGTCTCTGAAAATACAGCACCCCGCCCGGCATTGAATACCGGGTTATCTTCCATGCTTCTTATGGCTGCCTCAATGGCATCGAGGCTGCTTCCTCCATCTTCAAGTATTATACAGCCTGCATCCAGGGCTTCACGTATCCCGTCGTGGTATGCCTGCTGGCGTTCCGGGGGCATATTTTCACGGCTTCCGCCACCGGCACCGCCATGCACTGCCATCGCCCATTCGCAATGCACTTCCTCATGATGCCCGTAGATCGCTCTTTCGGCGACTTCTTGTATGTTGTACAGGCCAAAAAGGTGCCCGGAAGTCAACAGTATCACCACCACGATCACCCAGCGAACAAAGTTCACCCCTTTCTTAACAGCCATCCTCGAAGCAACAAGTGCGCCAACCACGTTCCCAACGGTAAGGGTCAGGCCGTATTCCCAGTTCACCTGGCCGTAAATAAGGAAAATAGCAAGAGCTACAGGCGTATAAATTAGCACGATGAAGACTTTCACTGCATTGGCTTTAACCAGGTCGTAGCCGATCCCGAATACAAGTGCTATGATGAGGAAGTACCCGACGCCCATGTGGATGAATCCCCCGTAAACACCGATCAGGAAGAAAATAATGATCTGGGTAATGCTGGTTTTTTTTCTCAGCAATTCTTCTCTTCCGCCCAGCCATTTCTTAGGATTATAGAGGATAAATACAAGCATCACCAGCATGATGACCCCGATGGCTTTCTCAAAAATATTTTCGTTGATATCCACAGCAATAAGCGCCCCTACAACAGACCCCAGCAGGGCAGGGATCCCGAGGATCAAGCCCCGGCGCACATCGAGTACCTTTTGTTGCCTGAAGCTGCCGGTTGCGGTGAGTGTTTGCACCGCGATAGCGATCCTGTTTGTCCCGTTGGCAATATTGGCCGGTAGCCCAAGCACCATTAATACGGAGAGGGAAATAATAGATCCCCCCCCTGCAAGAGTGTTGATAAAGCCAACCAGCACACCCGCAATGATCAGGGCAATGATCTCTGCTACATGAAGATCCATATCAGGTGGATAAATTGATCACCAAATGTAGTAATTAGTTCGGAGTTGGAAGCTTGGAATTCGCAGTTATTCGGTTACCGAGCGGATAATGCCCTGCAGGTCCTGGGGGGTGAATGGCTTGCTGAGATACTCATCCATTCCGGCAGCCAGGCATTTTTCCCGGTCACCTTTCATGGCGTTTGCGGTAAGAGCAATAATTGGTATACGCTTTTCTCCATTAGGCACTGCACTTTCGATCTCGCGGATATGTTGTGTTGCGGCGTACCCGTCGAGAATGGGCATCTGCACATCCATTAGTACAAGGTCATAAGTATTTACATTGTACATATCAATGGCTTCCTGTCCGTTCTGTGCAATATCAACTTCATGCCCGGAATTTGTCAGGCTGTATTGTATGATCTTCTGGTTGATCTCATTATCTTCAGCCAGCAGGATGTAAAGTTTTTTGAGGCCTTCATCGACTGTCTCGGGTTTTTCGTCGAGGGGCTCAGGTATGGCCGATTTCCTGTCGCTCTTCTCCAGCCAGGCCGTAAACCAGAATTCTGAACCTTCATTTTGCATGCTTTCCATTCCAATGTCGCCCTCCATCAGCATGACAAGGCGTTTGGCGATGGATAACCCAAGCCCGGTTCCGCCGTAGATCTTTGTGGTAGATGTATCGACCTGTGAGAATAGTTGAAAAAGGTTCTTTCGCCCGTTATCCGATATGCCGATGCCCGTGTCCTGTACTTTTACCTTGAGCTTTATCTTGTTGGTGCTTTCTTCTTCAACATTGATGTATGTATGCACTCTTCCCTTCTGGGTGAACTTCACAGCGTTATTGACCAGGTTCAGGATGATCTGTTTCATCCTGCTGGGATCACCTTTCAGGAATAATGGTACATCCGGGCTGATAAAAGTTTTATAGTCCAGGGCTTTTTCCTCGGCTTTGATATACATAATGTTCTCGATATCCTTAAGCATGCTGCGCAGATCAAAGTCTTCAAACTCCAGTTCGATCTTTCCTGCTTCTATCTTGGATATGTCAAGAATGTCATTTACCAGCGAAAGAAGGCTGCGCGTGGATGATATCAGGATGTTGAGGTTTTCCTCCTGTTTCTTGCCCAGGTTGGCCTGCTTCAGTATTTCGGCCATGCCAATGATCCCGTTCATGGGTGTGCGGATCTCATGCGACATATTGGCGAGGAATTCACTTTTTGCGCGCGTACCTTCCTCGGCCTGTTCTTTGGCTTCCTGGAGTTCGTTTTCGTATTTCTTCCTGTAGGTGATATCCCATGATATCCCTACCAGGCCAATGATCTCCCCTTCATTATCGCGATAAGGGGCCAGGTTGGTCGTCAGCCATACTTTCTTATTGTTTTTGGTGATGGATTCTTCGATGTTATAGAGCGGCAAGCCGGATTGTATCACCTCCAGTTCCATCTCTTCATAGTTGTTATCGCGGTATTCAGGTATAAGTTCTTCAACTTTCTTGCCCTGTATGCCAAAAAAAGGCAGGTTGACAAAACGCTCAAAGGATTTATTGACCAGGATATATTTCAGGTCTGTATCCTTGAAATACACCAGTGCCGGTATGGTCGATAGAAGTATGCTGAGTTCTTCTGCCCTTGTTTTCAGCGCTTCAACGGCATTTTTCAGATCCTCAGTTGTTTTCTTGAGGAGTGAATTGAGCACATTTTTATCCTTAAGCGAACGTTCATACTTAAAGTTGAGTACCTGTCGCTCACGCTCAATGCTTTGTATCTCCTGCAGAATTTCCTCCCTGTGTTTCAGGAAGTCTTCATGAGAAGAAATGCCTTGAATGATCTTGTTTATTTTATTGACTCGTTCAGTCATTTCCCAGTAAACGAATCGGTTAAATTATTATTTTTCCTTGAGAATTACAAGTGTATATGTCTGGTTGAAAAAACCGCTGCTGCTTCCGGTGTTCGTTCCAAACTCCCCATAAGTAAAGAATCCTGCCACCGGAAGCCCCCATTTCCGCGCCGGGAAGCTGATCTCTTCACTTATCATGGGGCCCAGGGCAAGATGCCGTGCCATACAGCTAAAAAGCAACAATACATCAGCTTCGGGATGCTTATTATAGAATTCATCTATCTTTTCACATGTACGGTCTATCACCTCAAACCCGGGTGAACTGGAGAAGGATACAGTAGCATTTTCCGGTACACTTCCAGCAAATAACAGCGATTTCATTTCTTTATCCACACCCATGACAGCCCGCAAGGCACTGCTTCCGTCATCGCGTTTGATCAATAATGGGTATTCTACACCTACAGCAGGCAGATCGCTGTCTTTAACATTGAGGTATTTCTTATAAACGTTCAGTGCCGGTTCATGGTCAATGCTGTATACGATATTGCTTTCCGATGATGTAACGGTAAGGTCTTTCCCCAGACCAACCCATCCGCTGGTGGCAATTCCACTCATATCGATATGCTCAGAATCAAATGCTATAGCGATAGCACCGCTTTCGATCAACTTTTCCCGGCTAAAAACATAGTTCTGTTCAAATTTTGTCTCATCGCCTGCTAATCCGCCAAAAAGAACAGTATCTTTTCCGGCAGCCGCGACAATGCCATTTACAAACTCCTCTCCGTTCAGGCTGAGTCCGCATGCAATTACAATAAAATTTGGTTTACTGAATTCATTATGTCCCCATTTGCCGATCTCCTCGCCAAAGTCGTATGAAGAACGGTCTTCTCGCTCAAGGCAGAGATAGGAAAAGTGTTTGCTGTCAATTTCGAGTAGCGTAATAACAGGCATATCCTCGTAGATGACCTTATCCCCCTCATCAACCAGAATATTTCCGCCTGTGCTGCAGCCTACTACAGGGGTTTTACAATCGGAAAATATCTTCGAAACCTGCTTTATGTCACTCCGGGGTGTAGCAAATACAAATGCTAATTCGTAATTGAAATCTTTTTTTTCCAGGGAATGCAATTGTTCCCGGATATCGCTTGTGCTGTGTGAAGCAAAAGAAAAGGTCCTCATAACCGTGGCTCTGCTTAAGGGGTCTATACAAATATACCTTAATTGCTTTAGAAACGCAAGTTCAGGTGATCAGCGAAAAGTTGCTTCAACTTGCTATCGTGGCACGAACTTTTTTCCCAAAAACCACAACGAGGATGTACAGTATGATCAGGCCGGCCGGAAACAGGATATAAGAAGAGATGCCATAAGCAGCAGGCAGTGTGCCCATTAATATGGCAATGATCCCAACGGTTAAAGCATACGGTAACTGGGTTCTGACATGTTCAATATGATTACAACTGCTGGCAAGGGAACTCAGTATGGTTGTATCTGAGATGGGTGAGCAGTGATCGCCCAGCACAGAACCGGTTAGAACGCATGCAACGACATTGTAAAAGATATGCATCGAATGCTCGTGTTCAAGACCATAGTTCTGAGAGATCAGCCAGGTGGCAGGTAAAATGAGTGGATAAAGTATAGCCATCGTTCCCCATGAAGACCCGGTAGAAAAAGAAACCAGTGCAGCCAGGATGAAGGTAATGGCCGGAACCAGGTATGGTGATAAAGATAACTCGAGCATGCTGTTTGAGATAAAGGTGGCGGTATGCATATGTTCTGTGATCAGGGCAACCGACCATGCAAGGATCAGTATGAGGACGGCAGTGAGCATTGTCCTGAACCCGTTGATCAGGCTGTCGATACTTTCCTTGAGGCTTAGCAATCTTTGTACTATTGTCAGCAAAAGAGCTACAAGAACACCCGAGAGGGATGACCATAACAGTGCCGTGTATGAATCGGCATTGCCGATGGTGGCCGATATTTTCTTGCCGAAGCTCAGGGCATCGTCCGACCAGACAGCAGCATCCCACCCGGTATAGATCAATCCTGCCATGGTACCAAAGATGATCACAAGCACCGGGATGACCGCATTGAACCACCTGGCTTTTACGTTTTCACTCACTTCCAGTTTGTTCAGTTCATTGGAGAACGAGAACGTATCGCCATTCGTCCCGATACCGTACAACCTTGCTTTTTTTTCGGCTTTCAGCATGGGTCCGTAATCAACCCCCCTGAAAATCAGAAAAAGAATGAATACCAGCGTGAAAACAGGGTAAAAAGAATATGCAAGGGAGTTGAAAAAGATCATATAGGCATTTTCATCCAGGCCAATCACATTTATGCCATCCTGTATATAACTGAGTTCCGCACCGATCCATGTCGTTACAAATGCAATGGAAGCAATTGGCGCAGCAGTTGAATCGACCAGGTAAGCCAACTTTTCCCTTGATATTTTCAGGCGGTCGGTTACCGGCCGCATGGTATTGCCCACGACGAGGGTATTGGCATAATCATCAAAGAAGATAAGAACCCCCATGATCCATGTGATAAACTGCCCTGAACGTGGGTTGTTGGCATATTTCGACAAAAGGTTCACAACACCTTTCATTCCCCCGTTTCGAGTGATAAGGTTGACCATGGCCCCGATCAGCATGGAAAAGATGATGATGGAAAGGTGCCCCCGGTCAAACATCGCTTCGAGCAAATAGGTATCTGCGATGGAAAATACACCCTGGAAGACGGCTGCGAAGATATTGCTGCCTGCATAGAAGTGCAGGATGGTTGTACCCACCAGCAAGCCGGCAAACAGGGCTGAGAATACCTCCCTGAATGCCAGGGCAAAAAGTATAGCTATCAAAGGAGGCAGGATCGACATCCAGAGGGGAACGGGAGTAAGGTCTTTTCTGAAGCTGAAATCATCCGCTCGTATTACCAGGCCTTGCTTGTGAGTAGCAGTGAATGAGATCTTTCCCACACCCTCATTTATCACGACTTTCTCTGTTTTACCATTCAGTCGTACCGACAACTCATGCCCCTCGATAGCTGCTGCCTTTACAGGGTCGACGACCTTTAAATCGATATTAAAAGGAATGTGTTGTATGATGATAAAAGGGAATTCCACTTCGATATCATCCTTGCTTATAGCAAGGGTTTCTTGCGCCTTCAGGGGGGTAATTACGGCCAGCAGAATAAAGAAAGTCAGAAGGAAAGTCAGCTTTTTTACAGGCACGTTTCTTTATTTTCAGGTAAAGATAGTAAAATTTGGGTGTTGGGCGTTGGGCATTGGGCTTCAGAATTTTGGGAGTTGGCCAGTATCCAGCATCCAGTATCTAGGATCCAATTTCTTTTATAGCCGCAACGATCCCATTCACATCGTATCCGCATGCTGCATGCAGCTCAGCCTGCTTTCCGTGCGGGATGAAGCTATCAGGAATCCCAAGCCGGCGGATGGTATTCATGTATCCGTGGTCAGACTGGAATTCAAGTATGGCGCTTCCCAGTCCGCCTACGATGGTGCCGTCTTCGACAGTAATGATCTTCTTGAATTTTTTCATCACCTCGTGTAGCAGTTCTTCGTCGATTGGCTTGAGGAACCGCATATCGTAGTGAGCTGCACCAATGCCTTCCTTCTTCAGCATCTTGCAGGCTTCCATGACATAATTTCCAACATGTCCGATGCTGATGATGGCCACGTCATCACCGTCCGAGATCATCCTGCCCTTTCCGATCGTTAACTCCTTGAAAGGAGTTTCCCATACGGGCATTACACCGGGCCCTTTAGGGTAGCGAATGGCAAATGGCCCTTTGCCCGGGAGCTGGGCGGTGTACATCATGTCCCTCAATTCTTCCTCATTCATGGGCGAAGCGATGGTGATCTCCGGAATTGCCCGCAGGTAGGCAAGGTCGTAAGCACCATGATGCGTGGCCCCGTCTTCTCCTACCAGCCCTCCACGGTCGAGGCAAAGCACGACCGGTAATTTTTGTATGGCTACGTCGTGAATGATCTGGTCGTAAGCCCGCTGGGCAAAAGTGGAATAGATGTTGCAAAAAGGTAGCATGCCCTGTGCAGCGAGGCCTGCAGAGAATGTTACGGCATGTTGTTCCGCTATGCCCACGTCAAAAACCCTTTCGGGCATGACTTCCATCATCAGGTTAAGAGAGCAGCCGGTAGGCATGGCCGGTGTGATACCCACGATCTTGTCGTTCTGACGAGCCAGTTCTATGATGGTCTTGCCAAAAACAGTCTGATATTTGATTGGCTTCTTTCCGTCTTCCCGCTCAATATTGATCTTCCCGGTCTTACGGTCGAATATTCCCGGGGAATGAAATGTGGTCTGGTTCTTTTCGGCCTCCTCGAAGCCTTTTCCCTTGGTGGTGACTACATGCAGGAGTTTTGGGCCCTGGATGCGCCGCAGGTCTCGCAGCATTTTGGTCAGGTGTTCCACGTTATTTCCGTCAATTGGACCGAAATACCTGAAATTTAACGATTCAAACAGATTACTCCTGTTCAGGATGGTTGACTTGACCGCATTACTGACCTGTTTGACAATGGCCCTGGTATTCTTACCATATTTCGTTCCTCCTCCCAGCAGGAACCATATCTTGTCCTTGAACTTGTTATAAGCTTTCGAGGAGATCATGGCCGAAAGGCTTTCCTTGATCGCACCCACATTCTTGTCGATCGCAATGCCATTGTCGTTCAGGATCACAAGCAGGTTTGCATTTGACACCCCGGCATTGTTCATGGCTTCCACAGCCATTCCGCCCGTCATGGCCCCGTCGCCGATTACGGCAATATGCAGCCTTCCATTGTCTTCACTGAGGGCGGAGGCAGTGGCCATACCCAGTGCCGCTGAGATGGAGGTTGAGGAATGTCCCGTACCAAAGGCATCATATTCGCTTTCTTCCATCTTGGGAAAACCGCTAAGGCCGTTTTTTTTCCGGTTGGTATGGAACCGGTCTCTTCTTCCCGTGAGGATCTTATGGGCATAGGCCTGATGGCCCACGTCCCAGATAACTTTGTCGTACGGTGTATCGAAAACATAATGAATAGCTACCGCAAGCTCCACCGCACCCAGGCTCGCACCCAGGTGACCGGGATTATGAGCTGCTTCATCCAGTATGAATTCCCTGATCTCCGAACATAATTCAGGCAGCTGCTTCTCCTGAAGCTTTTTCAAATCCGATGGGTCTTTGATACCCGATAATATGTTACCTGCCCTGGCGTTCATTTTCATTATTCAGTGAAGGGATTGCAAATTTAACACGATTAAGGGAATCTCTGATGTTAATTGTTCTTAAGATAGTTGCTGGTTACTGGTATGCAGTGCTGCAACCAGTAACGACTAACCAGCCACCAGTAACGAGCTTTACATCATCCCCAGTTCCAGCTTTGCCTCATCCGTAAGCATCTCCATGTCCCATGGCGGGTCAAAAGTGAGTTCAACCTCAACATCTTTGACTCCCTCAACCAAGAGTGCTGCATTTTTAACCTCAAGCGGGAGGCTTTCAGCTACCGGACAATTCGGGCTGGTAAGGGTCATCAGTATAGAAACATCACCCTTGTCGCCGACCTTTATTTCATAGATCAGTCCGATCTCATAAACGTTTACCGGGATCTCCGGGTCGTAAACGGTTTTGAGCCTTTCGATAATGGCTTTTTCAGTTGCTTTTTTATCCATCCGAATTTCCTCCTGAATTTGCCTTGGTTTTAAATGCAAGTGCATAAAGTTTCATCTGCTTGATCATCGACATCAGTCCATTGGAGCGCGTAGGGGAGAGATGCTCCTTGAGTCCGATCTTATCGATAAAATCAATATCGGCATTGATAATGTCCTCGGGCGGCTGCTTGCTGAACACCCTGATGAGCAGGTTCACGATACCCTTGGTGATCACGGCATCGCTGTCGGCCGTAAAAATTATTTTTCCGTCATGCAAAGCAGCATGCAACCATACCCTCGACTGACAGCCGGAGATCAGGTAGTTCTTCGTTTTATATTTCGGGTCGATCATCGGGCAACTTTTTCCCATTTCGATGAGATGGTTGTACCGGTCCATCCAGTCTTCGAAATAACTGAATTCATTTATGATCTGTTCTTGTATATCTTCAATCTTCATTGATTGTTTACGTGTTTAGCCAAACATTTTCTGAACCTGCTGAATCGCTTCAACAAGCATATCGATCTCTTCCTTCGTATTGTATATGGCCAGTGATGCCCTGACCGTACCGGGAATACCAAAACTGTCCATCACAGGCTGAGCACAATGGTGGCCTGTCCTGACAGCAATGCCATATTTGTCGATGATGGTTCCCGCATCATATGGATGAATATCGCCGATCATGAAAGAAAGTACCCCGGCTTTCCGGTTTGATGTGCCATATATTTTTAGCCCATCCAGGGAGCTTAGCTTTTCTGTGGCATATTCGAGCAAATCTTTTTCATAGGTATTAATAGCGTCCATGCCAATGTTTTCAAGGTATGAAATGGCTGCTCCCATGCCCAGGACAGCTTCTACATTGGGCGTGCCGGCTTCAAATTTAAACGGCAGCTCGTTAAAACTTGTCTCATAGAAACTGACCTGGTCAACCATTTCTCCTCCACTCTGGTAAGGGGGCATAAGCTGCAGGTGATCCTTTTTTGCATATAAAATGCCGACACCCATCGGCCCGTATGCCTTGTGGCCGGAAAAGCAATAGAAGTCGCAATCCAGGTCGATGAGGTCAACTTTCATGTGTGAAACGGCCTGTGCGCCATCTACCAGCACCGGAATATCTTTTTCGTGTGCCAGCCGGATCATTTCCTTCACCGGATTAATGGTGCCAAGTGCATTGGAAACATGGGTTACGGCCACGATCCGTGTTCTTTCCGATATCATCTTACGAAAGGAAGCAATATCGATCTCGCCCTTATCATTAAAGGGAACCACTTTAAGTTTTGCTTCCTTTTCATAACAAAGCATTTGCCAGGGGACCAGGTTACTGTGGTGCTCCAGGGCCGTGATCAGCACCTCGTCATCTTTCCCGAGTGCTTTCCTGCCGAAAGAGGATGCAACGAGATTGATCGATTCAGTTGTACCTTTTGTGAAGATCACTTCTTCTTTCGCGGGTGCGTTGATAAAGGATGCTATTTGCTCTCTTGTATTTTCAAAAGCGGTTGTGGCTAACTGGCTCAGGAAATGTACACCACGGTGGATGTTGCAATTCTCCTCCGAATAATATTTCACAATGCGGTCGATAACCACCTGTGGTTTCTGGGTAGTTGCTGCGTTGTCGAGGTATACCAGGGGTTTGCCGTAGATCTTCCTGGTCAGTATGGGAAAGTCGTTTCGAACGTTATTTACGTTAAGTGGCACAACAGAAATAATTAATTGGCAAAGATACAATAATCAAGTTCCAAGTTCCACTTTGCAGTCTCCAAATGTTATTTTACCCCGCAATATTTCATACAATCACGATAATTTGTACTTTAGATTGGGAAAAAGAAACAGGATGGGATTTTACGCCAGGCTGGTCATATTCATTATCATAAACTTCGGGGCCCTGTGGCTGGGCAGTTTGCTGCAGGGTGCCGGATCCCGCTCCGAGTGGTATCAGAGTCTTGAAATAGCGCCCTGGACACCCCCGGGCTGGGTCTTTGGTGTGGCATGGTTCAGCATAATGCTTTGTTTTTCGCTCTTCATGGCGCACACGGTGGATCTGAAAGCATTCAACCTCCTTTTGCTGCTGGTGATCATCCAGCTTATCATGAATATCGGATGGAACGCGGTTTTTTTCAGGTATCACCTGACAGGTCTCTCGCTTATCATAATCCTGGCACTCACTATTGTTGTTACGGCTATATTTTTAATGCATTTAAAAACCCTGACTGTAAAAAGCCTGCTGGTACTTCCCTATGTATTGTGGTTACTCCTTGCATCCAGCCTGAACTGGTATGCCTGGATAAAGAATTAGCACCCCGGCACCCTGCACCAGATAACTATACTTTACTCATATCGATCTCGAACAGGATATCTTGATTCGGCCCGTCGCAGTGCAGTGCGCAGGTATCACAGATATGGAGCTCGCCCTTAAGCCTTTTTCGGATCATTTCATCCACCCTTACTTTAAGGGCCTCGATACTGACCTTATCAACGATCTCAGCTGCAAAAGCATAGAGCAAAAGCAGCCTGGCGTTGGCTTCGCAGATACCACGCTGGCGCAGGTAGAACATGGCTTCCGGATCGAGTTGTCCGACGGTAGCACCATGTGAACACTTTACATCGTCGGCATAAATTTCAAGGAAGGGTTTTGCATTGGCCCTGGCCGTATCCGTCATCAGGATATTCTTGTTATTCTGGAATGCATTGGTTTGCTGGGCATCCTTTCTTACCAGGATATGCCCGTTGAAAGCAGCGCTGGATTCATCGTCGAGAATACCTTTGAATAACTCGTTGCTGTAACAGTTTGGCTTCGCGTGATCAACTATGACCTGGTTATCCACATGCTGGGTCCCATCCATGAGGTATACACCGTAAATTTCGGCAGAAGCACCTTCGCCATCCAGCACGGTATTCGTAAAATTCCTGATCAGGCCACCGTTCAGGGTAATGGCATTTGACTTGAGGCTGCTGTCCTTCATCTGGCGGAACCAGGTGGAGTTCATCAGGGTGGACTGGTTGTTCAGGTTCTGGAGCTTGTAGTGCTCAAGCCTGGCGCCTTCATCAATGAAGACTTCGGTGACAGCGTTTTTGAACATGGCCTCCTGGTTGGTGGAGTCGTCGCAGTGCACCATGGTCATGCTGCTGTTCTTCCCCAGGATCACAAGGTTCCTGGTTTGTATGAACAGCTCCTGCTCCCAGTTGATAATGCTGACCATCTGCATGGGTTTTTCCACCACAACATTATCCGGAACGTAAATGAAGAATCCATCCTGGGCAAAAGCCGTGTTCAGGGCCTGGAAACTGTCTTTTTCCGTATCGACATATTTACCGTAGTGTTTTTCAAAGATCTCAGGATAGGCTTCCATTGCAGCGGCAAGACTGCCTGCAATAACACCGTTATCATGCACCTGAAGGGGATTCTTCGTATTGATGAACCAGCCGTTGAGCAATGAGATCTGGTCTGTCTCCAGGTCGTGAATATTGCATTTGAACACCTGGTCGATGCTCAGGTCACCATGCCCGGGTTTGAACATGGTGCTGTAATCACGGGTAAGTGTATCAGTAAGATCGGTATTCCTCCAGCCCTCCAGCTTTTTGTGGGGAAATCCTACTTTGGAAAACCTGCTCAGTGCTTTCTCCCTGTTTTTAATGAGAGCGGGGGGATCGTGCTGTGTGATCTGATCCCTGTGCTCAACAAAAAGTTGCTCAAGCCTTTCTTTAAATGTTGTCGTTTCCATTTGATATTCTTGCTATTCTACTTCCTTCTTGATCCAGTCGTAACCTTTGTTTTCCAGCTCCACGGCAAGCTCTTTACCCCCGCTCATCACGATCCTGCCATCGAAGAGTACATGAACCACATCCGGTATGATGTATTCGAGCAGGCGCTGGTAGTGGGTGATCACCACGAAGGCATTCTCTTTGGTCTTAAGTGAGTTCACCCCGTTGGCAACAACTTTCAGGGCATCGATATCCAGGCCGGAGTCGGTTTCATCAAGCACTGAAAGTCTGGGTTCAAGCATGGCCATCTGGAAGATCTCGTTGCGTTTTTTCTCTCCTCCGGAAAATCCTTCATTGACCGAACGTTTGGCAAGTTTTGAATGGATATCCACAAGTTGCTTCTTTTCTTCCATCCTGGCCAGGAACTCTGATGCTGAAAGCGGGTCCTCATTCCTGAATTCCCTGATCTCATTCAGGGCTGTCCTCATGAAGTTGGTGATGCTCACGCCGGGAATTTCAACCGGGTACTGAAAGCCCAGAAAGATCCCCAGCCTCGCCCTTTCCTCCGGTGCCATCTCCGTAATTTCTTTTCCTTCATAAAGGATCTTTCCACGGGTAACCTCGTATCCTTCTTTGCCTGCAATGGCAAGCGCAAGGGTACTCTTCCCTGTTCCGTTCGGGCCCATGATGGCATGTGTTTCACCGGCATTCACCTCCAGGTTCAATCCCCTGATGATCTCTTTGCCGTCAATCTCAACATGTAAATCCTCAATCTTTAATAACATGGCTTTTGTTTCTTGTTTCTTGTTACTTGTTACTCGTTACTCGTTGCTCGTTGCTCGTTGCTGGCTTCTGGCTAACATTATCCTACTGAGCCCTCAAGACTAATGGATAACAACTTCTGTGCCTCCACGGCGAACTCCATCGGCAGCTTGTTCAGCACCTCTTTGGCATAGCCATTCACTATAAGGCCAATGGCACTTTCGGTGTCGATGCCACGCTGGTTGCAATAGAACATCTGGTCTTCCGATATCTTTGAAGTGGTCGCTTCGTGTTCAACAATGGACGACTGGTTTTCCGTTTGTATATAGGGAAAGGTGTGTGCCCCGCACTTGTCGCCCAGCAGCAATGAATCACACTGCGAGAAATTCCGGGCATCCTTCGCGGTTTTCATAATACGCACCAATCCGCGATAACTGTTGTTGCTGTATCCGGCCGAGATCCCTTTGGAGATGATCGTGCTCCTGGTATTTTTCCCGATATGGATCATCTTGGATCCCGTATCGGCCTGCTGGTGGTTATTCGTTACGGCTACGGAATAGAACTCGCCAACAGAATTATCACCCAGCAATATGCATGAAGGATATTTCCAGGTTACGGCCGAGCCTGTTTCCACCTGGGTCCAGGATATCTTCGAATTCACACCTTTGCACAGGCCGCGCTTGGTTACAAAATTGTATATTCCTCCCTTGCCGTCTTTGTCTCCGGGGTACCAGTTCTGAACAGTTGAATATTTAACCTCCGCATTATCGTGTGCAATGATCTCAACGATGGCGGCGTGCAGCTGGTTCTCGTCACGCATGGGGGCTGTACAGCCTTCCATATAACTCACATAACTTCCTTCTTCCGCTACGATCAGCGTACGCTCGAATTGCCCTGTGTTCGCCGCATTGATGCGAAAATAGGTTGAAAGCTCAACAGGACAACGTACTCCTTTCGGGATATAGCAGAACGAGCCGTCGCTGAACACAGCTGAGTTCAATGCTGCAAAATAATTATCGGTGTAGGGTACGACCGAACCCATATACTGCTTTACCAGCTCAGGGTGCTTTTGAACCGCGTCGCTGAACGAACAGAAGATGATCCCGTATTTTTCCAGCGTTTCGCTAAAGGTCGTTTTGACGGAGACACTGTCCATAACAGCATCTACAGCTACACCAGCAAGGCGTTTTTGCTCCTCAAGGGATATTCCGAGCTTGCTAAAGGTTTCCAGCAACTCAGGGTCCACCTCGTCGAGGCTTTCCAGTTCCGGCTTTTTCTTGGGGGCTGCATAGTATATGATATCCTGGTAATCAATGGGCGGATAGGTGACATGCGCCCAGTCGGGTTCTTCAAGTGTCTGCCAGTGACGAAAGGCTTTTAACCTGGCCTCCAGCAGGAATTCCGGTTCATTCTTTTTGGCCGAAATAAACCTGATCGTATCCTCGGTCAGCCCTTTCGGGGCCGTCTCCATTTCTATATCGGTTACAAAACCGTACTTGTATTCGGATTGGGTAACCTCGTCAATGATCTTATTCTTGTCTTCTTCCATGATAATGAGCCCCGTGGCTCTCCTCTTCAGTGAATAATAATGGCATGCAAAGTTAATCTATATTTACAACAAAGCAGGAGGGGAAATGTTTGTTCAAATAGTTGAATTGGTTGAACTGCTTCAATGGTATATTCGTTGATTAGTTTATTGGTTTATCAGGAAACGGGCGACAATGACGACAATACACCTACGCACAGGGCTTCGGTGTACGATGTGACGACAATGCTGACAATGGTGACAATGCCGACAATGGTATAATTTCCTAATTTTGCACTAAAGATTTTGATTATGAGCGAAAAGAATCGATCCGAGCTTTCGGAACTGGGCGAATTTGGACTGATCGACCACCTGACCGGGGATATCAAACTGGTGAATGAAAGCAGCCTTTACGGCGTTGGTGATGATGCTGCCGTGATCGATGCCGGTGACAGGGTGAAGCTGGTCTCAACCGACCTGCTGGTGGAAGGAGTGCACTTCGACCTCACTTATACTCCGCTGAAACATCTTGGCTACAAGGCGGCCATCGTGAACTTTTCCGATATCTATGCCATGAATGGCAGCCCGGAGCAGATCACCGTCAGCCTCGCCGTTTCAAACCGCTTTTCGCTCGAGGCTCTCGAAGAGATCTATAAAGGCATTAAACTGGCCTGTGAAAAGTACCATGTGGATATGGTAGGAGGCGATACCACATCCAGCCTGAGCGGGCTCTTTTTATCCATTACAGTTATTGGAAGCGCTCAAAAGGAAGATGTTGTATACCGCAACACTGCAAAAGAAAATAACCTCATCTGTGTAAGCGGTGACCTGGGGGCGGCTTATATGGGCCTGATGGTCCTGGAAAGGGAGAAACAGGTATACAAGGTAAACCCCGACATGCAACCCGACCTGGAAGGATTGGATTATATCCTGGAAAGACAACTTAAACCTGAAGCGCGGAAGGATGTTTGTGAAATGCTCAAAGGCATTGGCATCAGGCCAACAGCCATGATCGATATCTCCGACGGACTGGCATCGGACATCATGCATATCTGCAAAGGATCCAGGCTGGGTTGCCAGATCTTCACCGACAAGCTTCCCATCGACTCCGTCACCATCAGCACGGCTGCCGAATTCCAGATCGACCCGAATACAGCCGTGATGAACGGGGGCGAAGATTATGAACTGCTGTTTACCATTGACCAGGCCGATTATGAAAAGATCAAGGATATCAATGGCATATCGGTGATCGGGCACATGGCAGAAGAAGCGGCCGGCCTTTACCTGACCACCCCTGACGGAAAGTCGATCGAGATCAAAGCACAGGGCTGGGACGGCCTCAAAAAGGCACCATCCCCCGATAAAAAATGACTGTCATTGCCAATAGCGATCTTGCCGGTGAAGTGAAGGTCCTGCCGGATAAGCCGGGCATCTATCAATTTCTCGATAGCGATGGCAGGGTGATCTATATCGGTAAGGCCAAAAGCCTGAAAAAACGGGTAGCCTCTTATTTCAACAAGGACAAGTCGGTAAGCGGTAAGATTTCGGTCATGGTGCGAAAGATCAACAGCATCAGGCACATCGTGGTTGACACGGAACAGGATGCTTTCCTGCTGGAGAACAACCTCATAAAGAAATATCAGCCGCGTTATAATGTCATGTTAAAGGATGACAAGACTTTTCCGTGGATCTGCATCAAGAATGAGCGTTTTCCCAGGATATTTTCAACGCGCAACCTTGTAGACGATGGATCGGAGTATTTTGGGCCCTATGCATCGGGTAAGATGATGCATACCGTGCTGGAGCTCATCCGTGCCCTGTATCCCCTGCGCAATTGCAAGCACAACCTCAGCGAAAAGAATATTGAGGGTGGAAAGTTCAGGGTCTGCCTCGAATACCATATCGGCAACTGCCTCGGCCCATGTGTGGGCAAGCAATCGGAGGAGGATTACAACAGCTCGATACAAAACATACGTGAGATTATTAAGGGGAACATCAGCACCATCATCAAAGAATTGAAAAAATTAATGATGAAGCATGCGGAGAACTTTGAGTTTGAAAGAGCACAGATCATAAAAGAAAAACTGGAGTTGCTGGAGAAATACAAGAGTAAGTCAACGGTCGTGAACCCGAAGATCCATAATGTGGATGTTTTTTCCATTCTTAGCGATGATAAGTCGGGTTACGTGAATTTCCTCAGGGTAGTGAACGGTGCGATCGTGCAGGCCCACACGATCGAGTTGAAAAAAAAGCTGGATGAGTCGCCAAAAGAACTCCTGGGCATTGCCATCACCGACCTCAGGCAACGATTCGGGTCAAGCAGCAGGGAATTGCTGTTGCCCATGAAGCCCGATCCGGAGCTGCCCGATGTAAAGATCACCATTCCCCGGAGGGGGGACAAGAAACACTTGCTCGAATTGTCGGAGCGAAATGCAAAATACTACATGCTGGAAAAGAAAAAAAAGCAGGAGCTTACCGATCCGGAACGGCATACGCGCAGGATACTGGAAACCATGCAAAAAGACCTGCGCATGCGTGAGCTTCCGGAGCGCATCGAGTGTTTCGACAATTCCAATATGCAGGGCGACTACCCGGTGGCCGCGATGGTTTGTTTTGTCAACGCCCGTCCTGCGAAAAAGGAATACCGGCATTTTAATATCCGCACCGTAAAGGGCCCTGACGATTTTGCTTCCATGGAAGAGATCATTGAGCGGAGGTACAAGCGTTTACTGGCCGAAAAGAAACCCTTGCCACAGCTCATCGTCATTGACGGAGGCAAAGGGCAGCTGAGCGCGTCTGTGAAGAGCCTCGATAAACTTGGACTGAGGGGTAAGATCACCATTATCGGCATTGCCAAAAAGCTGGAAGAGATCTATTATCCCGGCGATTCCCTGCCCATGTTCCTTGATAAGACATCCGAAACGCTTCGCGTGATCCGACACCTGAGGGACGAGGCCCACCGCTTTGGTATTACCCACCATCGCAAGCGCATGGAAAAAGGTACCATCAAGTCGGAACTCACAGGGATAGAAGGCATCGGGTTTAACACGGCACAAAAACTCCTGTGGAAATTCAAATCAGTGAAGAGGATCAAAGAAGCAACGGAGGCTGAACTTGCAGAAGTTATTGGTAAAGCAAAGGCAACCATTGTTTACCGACACTTTCAAAAATGATACTGGATACTAGATCCCGGATCCTGGATAACACGATAACTTGCAACTAACTCAACACTCAACACCCAACCCTCAAAACTTTATCGAGCACAACGCCACACACCCGATACCAAACGCCCGATATTTTTCTTAACTTTGGCTTTCTCAAAAAACATTTCTAATCAAAAACCAACAATATGAAATCATTACGCTCAGTGCTTAGCAAGGCTATGTTTGTCTTTGCAGTGGTGGGGCTTTTGTTTGCCTCACCGGATGTATTTGGTCAGAAGAAGAAAAAAACCGACGAAGAAAACGATACCATCACCTCAGGTCAGGTGAGCGGGTTAAAATGGAGGAGCATAGGCCCGGCCTTTACTTCGGGCCGTATTGCCGACTTCGCCGTAAATCCCGATAACCCGAGCGAATATTATGTTGCCGTGGCTTCCGGGCACATCTGGAAAACGGTGAACAACGGGAACACTTTTACCCCCATTTTTGATAATTACGGGGCATATTCTATTGGCTGCCTGGCCATGGACCCGAACAATCATCATGTGATCTGGGCGGGAACCGGTGAAAACAACCACCAGCGTGCCCTGGGTTATGGCAATGGCGTTTACAAATCGATCGACGGGGGAAAGAAATGGAAGAACATGGGCTTGGAAGATTCGCGACAGATCGGGAAGATCCTCATCGACCCCAGGAACTCGGATGTGGTATATGTCGCGGCAGAAGGCTCGGTATGGGGCCCCGGAGGAGATAGAGGACTGTACAAAACAACAGACGGCGGCAAGAACTGGGAACTGGTACTGGAGATCAGTGAGCATACCGGCATCAATGATATGGTCATGGATCCGCGCGACCCGGATGTGATCTATGCATCGTCGGAGCAGCGCAGGAGGCATGTGTATACAAAGATAGGCGGTGGCCCCGAATCGGGCATACACAAGACCGTTGATGGAGGTAAAACGTGGACAGAATTGAAATCGGGCCTGCCCGGAGGGGACGTCGGCGGAATTGGCCTTGCCATATCACCCGTAAACCCTGATGTTGTGTATGCTATCATCGAAGCAGCAGGAAATAGCGGCGGATTCTTCCGGACCACCAACAGGGGTGCTTCCTGGCAAAAGATGAGCGACCACCATGCCAGCGGTCAGTATTACAACGAGATCTATTGCGACCCGGTCGACGTGGATAAAGTATATTCCGTTGAAACCGTTTCAAAAGTAACGCTCGACGGAGGCAAGACATGGAACAGCATTGGCAACAACAGCCGTCATGTTGATGACCATGCCATGTGGATCGATCCCGACAATACCGACCATTTCATGATCGGTGGCGACGGGGGTGTGTATGAAACCTTTGATGCAGGAAAGAATTATATTTTCAAAAGCAATCTGCCCGTAACGCAGTTCTACCGGGTGAATGTGGATAACAGCTGGCCCTTTTACTGGGTATACGGAGGTACGCAGGATAACAATAGTTTTGGAGGCCCGTCGCAAAATAACGTATGGCAGGGGGTTTCTGCCGGAGAGTGGGTAGTCACCCTTGGCGGTGACGGCTTCTTCCAGGCCATCGACCCGGAAAACCCGGATATCGTCTACTCCGAATACCAGTACGGCAACATATACCGCTATGATAAGAAAAGCGGACAGCGCACCGGTATCAAACCCCAGCCCGGGAAAGGCGAGAATACATACAAATGGAACTGGAATACACCTTTTATCTTAAGCCCGCATTCAGGCACACGGCTGTATATGGCTGCCGACAAAGTGTTCAGAAGCGATAACCGTGGCGATAAATGGGAAGTGATCAGTGATGACATTACGGCACAGGTCGACAGGAACACCTGGCCGGTGATGGACCGATACTGGGGCGTGGATGCCGTGCAGAAAGATGTTTCAACATCGCTTTTCGGGATGGCCGTTTCACTGGCGGAGTCGAAGGTCAAAGAAGGCCTGCTTTATGTCGGTACCGACGATGGTGTTATTTCAGTCACTGAGAATGACGGAGCGGACTGGTTCCAGGTGAAGAAGTTCCCGGACGTTCCGGAATACACCTATGTAAGTGATATTCTCCCCGACAAATTTGATGAGAATGTTGTATATGCCTCTTTTGATAACCACAAGCGTGACGACTTCAAACCGTATATCCTGAAAAGTGCGGATAAGGGCCGGACATGGACCCCGATCAGCGGAAACCTGCCTGAAAATGGTGCGGTGCATACCATTGAGCAGGACATTGAGCGTCCGGAACTGCTATTTGTGGGAACCGAATTTGGTGCCTTTTTCAGCATCGACGGCGGGAAAATATGGACACGGCTGAAATCAGGCCTGCCAGATGTAGCCGTTAAGGATATGGTTATACAGGAGAGGGAAACCGACCTGGTACTGGCCACTTTCGGACGGGGTTTCTATATTCTCGACGATTATTCTCCCCTGAGGATACTCACCAAAGAATTCTATGATTCCACAGCGTATATCTTCCCGATCAAGGATGCCCTGATGTATACCTTTAAGGGAGCAAAATACGGACAGGGATCCATGCCGTATTACGGGGATAATCCCGATTTTGGAGCTGTGTTTACATATTATGTAAAGGAAAGCCCGAAAACCCTGAAGCAAATGCGAAAGGAAGAAGAGAAAAAGCTGGTAAAAGAAAAGAAACCCATCCCCATACCCAGCCTCGAAGAGCTCAGGGCGGAGGAAGCCGAGATACAACCTTACCTTATCTTCACCATTACCGACGAGGAAGGGAATATTGTAAGGAAGATCAACAAGTCGTTCTCCAAAGGTCTCAATCGAATGAGCTGGAACCTGACCTATCCTTCCATGGGCAATGTGCGGCTGCGCGGCGATAAATACAGCCCGACCAATAATGACAGGGACGGCATGGCTGTGATGCCCGGTAAATATTATGTTAGCCTGGCGCAATGGGTGAGGGGAGAGATCACAGAACTGGCCGATCCCGTTGAATTCAATGCGGTTGTACTGAACAACGTGACCCTTCCGGCACCCGACCGTGCCGAACTCGTGGCTTTCCAGAAAAAGACATCTAAAATGGTTCGTGCCATTCAGGCTACACAGCAATTGTTGAGCAATCTTGAAGAAAGGGTACAGTACCTCAAACAGGCCATCAACAATACGCCGGAGGCCGAACCCGGCCTGCTGGCACAGGCTGCTGAGCTGGCCCAACAGCTGGATGATATCCGCTGGGCATTTTATGGTGAAACTCCCAAGGCTAGCCGTGAGGAGAACCGGCCCGCTCCACCTGCCATTAACGACAGGATAAGTGCACTCATTTACTCGCACTGGAATTCAACTTCACGGGTGTCGGAAACACAGATGCAGATGTATGACATCCTGGCCGAAGAATTTCCTCCTTTGCTTGAAGAACTGAAAACCATTGCCGAAGAGAGCATACCTGCACTCGAAGCAGAACTGGATGCCCTCAATGCACCCTGGACACCGGGACGTATACCGGTGTGGAAAGAATAGAGATCAGAAATCAGAAATTGAGATCAGAATTCAGAATTGGCCTCCTCATCCGGGGAGGCCTTTTTTATTGCTTCAGAAGCTTTTCTGTATAGCTGATTTTTTGCTCTTCGTCAAGAAACTGGATGAAGTAAATACCAGCCGGCATGCCCGACATGCTTACCCGTGTGCTTGCTTTGGTGATGCTTATTTGTTCTATCAACATCCCGTGAAGATTGTAGACCTTTATCAGACTGAATTCCCCCGGAGTGATCTCAAGCATAACATCTTCCCTTGCAGGGTTTGGATAAATACGCACAGGATCGTATTTGTGTTCCGGTGTACCGGTCATCATACCTGTTTCGAAATATGACTCCTCAGCAAGCTTGATAATATTCCCATCGTAATCTTTGAGCTTGTTTGCCTTTAGCCTGATATAATATTCATGGTTCTCTTTAAGCGGTTGATCCGGATAAATGCTTATGGTTGTTTTCTCCTCATTGATTGCGCCGGAAAAAGTCACATCCTCCCCCCTGAAATATTCTTCTTTTAATTCGATCAGTGCGGGAATGTCTTCATTTTGAATGTCTCCACCGAAAATCTTTGTCACAGCTTCGTTGAAAGTGACCGTTAAAACGGTATCCGGGCTGATATTCTCAGTCCCATATGACGGATGAATGGTAACAGAAGGTATTTCTTCATCCAGGTAAGCTGAGATCCTGAGCTGCCGGGCGATCCGCTCCGAATTATCCGCATTGTCGAAGTTGAGGGTAAACCTGTCGTCATGTTCCCCCGAAATATCCGCGTCAAACCCAATTTCGATGTATTTATAATTGCCGGGGAAGATGGCAAGCGGAAGTTCACTCAGTACTTTAAAAGCAGTATCATGATGATGAATGCTGGTAATTTTTATGCCTTTTGAAGACGTGTTGAAAACGTAAAGCCTGTTGACCTTTGATTCAGAATAACCTGCTGCATTCCCGAGCGACAGCAAAGGCTCTGTTTCAAAAGACCGTGTTTCCCAGGGATATTTAAAAGCCCGGTATGAGCTGATATAATCTGGAAGGAAGACTTGCTGCTCAATATTGCCATCAAGGTCCACGACCGTTGAACTGAGTGGATACGTCCCGCCCCAGCCAATGATCCGCTGGCCATTATTCAACACCTTGAACCCGCCTGCAAAGTCTGAAAATAACTGCGTAGGGTGATGGTAGCTCCAGCTCAGGACGGCTGTCAATTCGGTTTCATTTATCGAGTATTCCAGGGCCCTGGATACCGGAGGGTTATTGAGATTCCCATTGTCATAAATTGTATAATGCCCGTTATAAAGTAACCGAATATCATGCTGGTGCGAGAAACCAATAGTGTCGCTGTAAATGTCAAACATATTGTTTTCACTGTTCATTCCGAACCGCCAAATGATCTCGCCTGAATTGAAATCTATCTTGGTGATCTCATCCAGATGCCGGCTTGATAAGAGTATGTTTCCATCCATGTCGATTGCAAAGGCGTTACCATGCACATAATCAATGTTTCTCCCCAGAAGATTGATATCGGGGGTGGCATCTGTAATTTCGAAATGATCCCAGCTGCGCCACTGGAAATATACATTCTCATCATTGTCCACCTCCTGGATGACCAGTCCTGTAACGATGGCATCCGGGTCCCCGCCGGTCACAACCTGGCTCATGTCAACAGGTTGCGGGTCATATGACATTACAAGATAATGCCCATTCTCAAGCAAAAGCATATCATGTGCATCAAGAATATATCCGTTCCCCGTATTTACCGAATCAATAACAGTAAAAGTGCTGTCCATGATAAAGTACTTCTCACGATTACTGTTTGGAACAGTATTTATTGCATAGCATAAGAGACCATTGGGAAGGATGTCGAAATTAATACGGTTGAATTCGCTCTTGTTATAATATACCGGTATCCCGTATGAATCTACAATGCTTATATATTTCTTCCAGGGCAGGTTGTTAAAGCGGGAATTCATGTTCAAGAAAAAATATTCATTGTCATGATCCACCTGGTTTACAATGTTGACGGGGGGATAATCATCCGGGAGGTTATTGTCATTTAGCGGGAAAGGATATGCATCCATGAGCAGCGTATCTGTTTCACTTTTTTCCCTTTCAAACTGCTCCAGTCTACTCCATACTTCGTCAGGTTCGTGCTCAATGATCCTGAAGTGTATCGTAGCTTCATTCAGGGGTAAACCTTGTTCTGTTTCGACACCTCCCAGGTACTTAAAAGTCACCGTCTCACCTTGTGAAAACGGCCGTGCTGGTTTGAGCAGCAAGGTTCTCCTGTCGTTACTCAGTAAGGGTTCAAAAACATGATCCCCGCTCTTGCTTGCTTCAAGCGAAAATGATGCAGTGGTCAGGGAGGCAGGATCAATATTAAGATTGCTTCTGAGGATAATATTCTGCTCTGGATAATGCTTGTCCGTACCATCAAGGGGATAGATATACGAGAAAGAAACCTGACCCCAAAGGCTTTGGGATCCCAGTAGAAATATGAAGGATAACAAAAAAAAATTTGATAGCTTTTTTAGATGCATGGCAGTAATACGTTATGTAAAACCAAAGTTATGTAATCTAATTAAGAAAGTACAGGTTTACCGATCAAATTCTTCGTGTTTATGACCGGTTAATGATTGACCACTATGCATGCGGCGAAACATAATTTTAATGGTAATCCATAGGAAACTAATCCCGTTTTTAGTTTCTTTGTATCCTGTATTGTCAAATTATAGGGTGATAGATCTAAGGGGATGATTAACACTCTTTTATACGGTTTTTCAAGATAAGAAAACTATTACATAAGCAGGATAAAGCTGTCATTGTTTAATACATCAAAAAATAACGTAATAACTATATAATTTAAGATCATGCAAAGGAAATTAGTTGTCATCATTTCGATCATTGTCATCCTGGCACTTGCGTTCCTGTCGATGTCGTATTTCGCGTCGCAGAAAGAAACACCCGAAACACAGATCCCTGCACAGATCGCCAGGAAGGTGAAAGCCGTTCCGGTTGTTTATGAACCTGTAAGCTATATGATCAGTGCCACAGGCCGGCTGGGTTCACAGAGTTATGTCAACATTATTTCGGAGGTACAGGGGGAGATCCTTCCCGGCAAGGTACCGCTTAAAAAGGGCCAGCGCTTTGAAAAAGGTGACCTGCTGATCAGGATCTTCGACGAGATCACCGATTATAACCTGAAAGCGGCAAAGAGCCGGTTCCAGAACAGCATTGCCAATATATTGCCCGATTTCAAGATCGATTTCCCGGAAGATTACCAGAAGATCAAGGACTTTTTTGATGCACTCAGGATCGACCGGCCATTGCCCGGTCTGCCTGAGATCACATCTGATCAGCAACGTGTTTTCCTGGCAAGCAGGAATATCCTGAACGATTATTTCAATATAAAAAGCAGTGAGATCCAGTTATCCAAACACAGGATCCATGCCCCCTTTAACGGCACCTTCACCAATGTGATGCTGGAGGTCGGCTCCATTGCCAATCCAGGGAGCCGGATCGCCACCATCATCAACACCGGGATGCTGGAACTTGAAGTGCCTGTTTCCGTAGAGGAAGTGAAATGGATCACCAAAGGGCAAAGTGTGAAGATCAGCTCCGAAGACGGTTCACAGCACTGGACCGGTACTGTGGTCAGAAAAGCAAATTATGTTGATCCCAATTCACAGGCGGTGAGTGTGTTCATCAGTGTGCAGAACCATTCTGAATCACCTCTTTTTGAAGGGCAATACCTCAGGGCATCCTTCGAGGGTGAGATCACTGGAAACGCCATGCAGATTCCTCGAAGAGCCGTGTTTAACAGCAATATGGTTTTCGTGGTAAAAGACAGCCTGCTTGAAAAAGCGGAGATAAACATTTTAAAGATAAACCCGGGGAGCATGATCTTCAATGGCCTTGATGAGGGGGTATATGTCGTGAGCGAACCCCTGATCAATGTTGTAGAGGGGACCAGAGTGGAAATCTATTAATCTAATACGTGGATAAACAGGATTAAAATATCAGAACATGATCAAGAACATTGTAGCAACATTTGTTAAATATCCCTTCTATGCCAATCTCATCATTGCCGTTTTGCTTCTTGGTGGCGGCTATGGCATCATGAGCATGAAGAAATCCTTCTTTCCTGAAATGTCCACTACCGACATCGTGGTCAGCGTGGTATACCCCGGGGCTTCCCCAAAAGAAATGGAGGAAGGGGTAACCATGCGCATCGAGGAGTCAATACGTGGGATCGTTGGCATTAAGTGGGTTACATCCACTTCATCGGAAAACTTTGCCTCTGTAACCATAACCACAACCGGCGACTACGATATAGATGAAACCCTGATGGAGGTAAAAAATGCGGTGGACGGGATCACTTCTTTCCCGGTTGATGCTGAGCGGCCGATCGTTTATAAAGTGAGGCGAACGACAAATGCCCTGTTCATGAGCCTGGTTGGGGATGTCGACCTGCTCACACTTAAGAAATATGCGGATGAGGTGGAGCTGGACCTCTACAATTCCGGGGTTATGTCACAGATCAACATTTCCGGTTACCCGGCCCTGGAAATATCGGTTGAGGCTTCAGAAGAAGACCTGCTCAGGCATAATCTTACCTTTGGTGAGATATCCAGGGCCATCGCCCTCAACAACCGTGATATCTCGGCAGGGATGATCCGCTCCGATGAAGAAGAGATCCTGATCAGGAGCCGGGCGAAGACCTATGATCCGGATGAGATCGGTAATATCATCCTCAGGGCGGATCCCGATGGCAGGTTCCTCAGGATTCGCGATGTAGCTACGTTAAAAAAGCAATTTTCGGAAGAACCCAGCGGTGCCTTTATGAACGGGCAGCCCAGCATCTCCTTCCAGATCACTAAACTGGCGGAAGAGGACCTGTCGGAGATCACCGCTTTCATGAAAGACTATATAGCAGATTTCAATGCCAGGCATGAGAAAGTGAAGCTGGAGATCACCTATAACTTCCTGGATATGCTGGGAGACCGGCTGAACCTCCTCTACCGGAACGGTGGTGCAGGATTGCTGCTTGTCCTGATCGCGCTCGGGCTTTTCCTGAACCTGAGGCTATCTTTCTGGGTAGCCTTCGGGATCCCGGCTTCTTTCCTGGCCATGTTCATCGTGGCACCCATATACGGGATCACCATTAATATGTTCTCCCTCTTCGGGATGATACTGGTGATCGGTATCCTTGTTGATGACGGGATCGTTATAGCAGAGAATATTTATACGCATTACCAGCGGGGGAAAAGCCCACGCCGGGCAGCAGTGGAAGGCACCATGGAAGTTCTGCCGGCCGTTACCACATCTGTTGTAACCACCATCATCGCTTTTTCCCCCATACTTTTCCTGGAGGGAAGGATGGAGATGATGTTCGAAATGGCATTTGTGGTGATATTCAGCCTTTTCTTTTCCCTCTTCGAGGCCTTCTTTGTGTTGCCGGCCCACGTCGGGTCGAAGTTTGTACTGCGCAAAACTGAGAAAAAATCCCGCTGGATGAGCATCAGGAGGAGCCTCGACGGCGTCATGGATTTCATGAAACACAGGATGTACGCCCCGACCCTCCGGTTCATGCTTAAGTGGAAATACGTCATGATCACTACACCGGTGGCCCTGATCATGATTACCGCAGGCCTGTTCCAGGGCGGCCAGATCCAGTCAACATTTTTCCCGGCCATCCCATTTGACTTTTTTAATGTGAACCTTGCATTTACCCCGGGATCCGGTGAAAAGCAAACCTATGAATACCTGCAAAGCTTTGAAGACGCCATGTGGGAGCTGAATGAGGAGATTAAGGAGGAATACGACTACCCGGAAGGTGTACTCAACTATACCTTTATTTCTCTTGGAAATTCATTCAATGGCAGGGAAATCGGTGCTCATGCGGGGAATATTTTTGTACTTCTGCGCAACCTCGAGGACGCCCCGGTCAGCAGTTTTGAGATCGTTGAGAAACTCAGGCAGAAGATCGGGCCGGTGCCGGAAGCCGAAAAGTTTACGGTTGAAGGCCTGGCAACATTTGGCATTCCCGTCTCCATAAGCCTGCTGGGGAAAAACCTGGATGAGTTGTATGCCGCAAAAGAATTCATGATGGAGGAGATGGGTAATATTAAGATACTGAAGGATATCAACGATAACAACGCCATCGGGAAGCGGGAGGTCCAACTTGAACTGAAACCAAAGGCATATTTCCTTGGACTGACGCATAACGAGATCAGCAACCAGGTCAGGGAAGGTTTTTACGGCGGACAGGCGCAGCGTCTGCAGATCGGTAAGGATGAGGTCCGTGTCTGGGTCCGCTATCCGCGCGAGGACAGGCTTAACCTGGGCCAGATGGAGAACATGAAGATCAAGACACCCATGGGCGATTATCCCCTGTCGGAGCTGGCCGACTATGAGATCAGGCGCGGGCCCGTGAATATACAGCACTATAATATGTCGCGCGAGGTCAGGATCGATGCCAACCTGGTGGATCCCTTCGCACCCGTACCGCCGATACTGGAAGAGATCCGCACGCAGATCGTCCCCCGCATGCAGCAGATGTACCCCGGAATTGAAGTTGAATACCAGGGGCAGCAGCGCGACAGCGATGAGGCCATGGCCGACCTTAGCAAGTATTTTGGCATTGCTTTTATGATCATTATTTTACTGATCATGGTACACTTTAAATCCTTCACCCAGGGGAGTATGATCCTGATCATGATCCCACTTGGATGGCTGGGTGCAATGTGGGGCCATGGCCTGGAAGGATACCCGGTTTCCATGCTCAGTGCATGGGGAATGGTAGCACTGTCAGGTGTGATCATCAATGATGCCGTAGTATTCCTTTCGAAATACAACTCCCTGGTACTGGAAGGCCGGACGGTTATCGATGCCGTATATGAGGCCGGGCTGGCAAGGTTCAGGGCTATCGTACTGACCACGATCACAACCACCCTCGGACTTTACCCCATCATTATGGAAAGCAGCTTCCAGGCACAGTTCCTGATCCCCATGGCCATATCGCTGGCATACGGGGTGATGTTCGGGACCGCATTCATCCTGGTGCTGCTGCCGGTTATCATCCTTGTTTTAAGCGATATAAGAATGGCCGTAAACAAACTCTGGACCGGTAAGACAAAAACAGCCGAGGAACTGGAACCGGCTAATATCCATGCTAAAAGAGTAGTTGATTAATCTTTATGACTGCAAGAGACATGAAAAACACAATATTGATAAAACTTCTCCTGGTCGCAGGATTGCTGACCGGTGGTATGACAGTTAAGGCACAGCCGACCAGCCTGGCACTGTCGCTCGGTGATGCCCTGGCCATCGGATTGGAAAACAATTACCAGATCAGGATCTCCGATGAGAATGTAAGGATAGCCGAGAACAATAACAGCTGGGGTGCTGCCGGAATGTGGCCGGCCATTTCACTTGGTGCCGCCCAGAATAATCGTTATGACGAAGGCGACAGCTTTACCCAGCCCGGGCAACGGGACGAATACTATACCAACCTGATCGCCCCATACGTAAACCTCAACTGGACACTTTTCCGGGGTTTTGCAGTGCATATTTCCAAAGATAAGCTGGGTGCGCTGCAGGAATATTCGGAAGGTTATGCTACCATCGTTGTGGAAAACACCATCCAGGCCATTGTCCTGTCCTATTACAATGCCCTGCTGCAGGAAGAGTTGCTGAATGTTACCGAAGAGGTTAAAGCCCTTTCGCGCGACCGCTACAACTACATGGAATACAAAAAAGGACTGGGTGCTGCCGTGACCTATGATGTGCTGCAGGCTAAAAATGCCTATCTCGACGATTCGACAACAAACCTGCAACAACAATTAAATGTTAAGAATGCTTACCTGAACCTGAAACTGCTGTTAGGTGATGACAGCGATGTTCTTTACGACCTGACCGATGAGTTTTCGGTTCAAATGCCCGATTATTCGCTTGATTCGCTCCTGCAGGAGATGATGTCGAGCAATACCAACCTCAGAAACCAGTATATCAACCAGGAAATACTGAGGAAAGATGTGCAGCTTGCCAAAAGCAACATGTATCCGGTGCTTTCCCTTAACGGGGGATTGGACCATGCCAACAGCAGGATCAAGTATACCGCTACTGACCCGCTTTATACCAACAGCATGGATTACTATGCTAATTTCACCCTGAGCTTTAACCTGTTCAACGGGGGAAATGTCAGAAGGGGCATTAAAAATGCCAGGATCGGTGAACAGATCGGGCAGCTTGAGACCGACGAGCTGGAGATCAGCCTTTCAAATCTCATGAAAACAGATTTCGACCTTTACGAGATAAGGAAACAGCTGTACCTGGTTTCCATTGCCAACCTCGAAAGTGCCAGCCTGAATATGGAGATCTCGACCGAAAAATTCAGGTCAGGGGCCATCAATTCATTTAACTTCCGCGATGTGCAGGTGATCTACCTGCGGGCAGCGGCCTCCAAGTACCAGGCAATTTTTAACCTTATTGATATCCAAACGGAGCTGTTAAGATTATCCGGAGGGATTATTTCTGAGTTTTAAGTTTTAAGTGTTGAGTTTTGAACCAGCGGGGAGCTTTTAGATTAAGGTGAAATCCCCTGCATTCCAATAATTTTCACCATATTTGTAAAAAGCACTTCATGTTTGTATCTCCGAAAAAATCCCTCGGCCAGCATTTTCTTATCGATAAAAATATCGCAGCCAAGATCGTTTCATCCCTGCCTGCTGATCCTCCCCTGGTGCTGGAGATCGGGCCGGGAACCGGGGTATTAACAGGTATATTAATTAATGATTTGGAAAAGGAGTGCCTGTTTATCGAAACTGACAGTGAATCAGTTGAATACCTGAATGAGAAATTCCCGGGTATCGAAAGCAAGCTTGTACATGATAACTTCCTGAAGGTTGATCTTAAAGGTCTTTTGCACGATAACTACCAGATAATTGGAAACCTGCCGTATAATATTTCCAGCCAGATCTTTTTCAGAATGCTGGAAGACAAAGACCGCATGCTATCGGCAGTGGTGATGATCCAGAAAGAAGTGGCCGAACGGATCAAAGCTGATCATGGCAATAAAACATATGGCATCTTAAGCGTTCTGCTTCAAACCTGGTACGATATCGAATACCTTTTTACGGTTTCTGAGAATGTATTCAATCCGCCCCCCAGGGTTAAATCGGCCGTTATCAGGTTACGCCGCAACAATATCATGGATATTGGTTGTGACGTGCAGCACTATCATCATGTAGTCAAGACTGGATTTAACCAGCGCCGCAAAACACTGCGAAACTCATTGAAGGCTATAATAAGCGGAAAAGACACTTCAGCAATAAAAGACCTGCTCGACAAAAGGGCTGAGCAATTAAGCGTTAAAGACTTTATTGAACTCGCCAACCAGATTGCATAATTTTGATTTCTGATTCACTGGTGTCCGGTAAAAATTTTTGTTTCTTATAATTGTAATAGTTACCTCTTGATAGCTGTCGCTCGGCTCCGCTCGCGATGACAGCTCAAGCTTTGTTTTTGGAAGAAGGGCGCGGCACACCAATAAAATCAAGTTATTGAGTGCCGCGCCCTTATCCCCTAAAAAAACAATGCCTTGTCATGCCGAGCGGTAGTCGAGGCATTGCCGGCATGAAACTCCTTT
>JAZBOU010000170.1:0-7478 GCA_036351275.1 Bacteroidales bacterium | reverse complement strand
CCTGCCCAAGTTTTATAAAGAGCCCGATAAATATGCATTTCCGCTGGAGATGTCATTCCTGGCCGAACGCTACCAGCAATTGAAGGATCAGCTCACCAAACAGGACCTCTTTAAAACCTTCACCATATCCGATTATCTCTTTAACAAATCATTGATCTTCGCAAAGAATAACCTTCAGGCAGATGAATTTGCCCTGTTCTCGAAGATGTTCACCATCATCAATGAATTCCTTCCCAAACCCGATCTCCTTGTTTACCTCTACCTGGAAGTATCAAATCTTCAGCGCAATATAAAGAAAAGGGGACGCTCATACGAGCAGGAGATCAAGGATTCTTACCTTTCCGACATCCAGCAGGGCTATTTCGACCATATCAGAAAACTGGATAATGTGCGTGTTGTTATCATCGACACCAATAATGTTGACTTCGTGAACAGTCCTGATGACTATCAGGCCATCCTTTCACTCATCGACAAAGATTATCCGGTCGGGGTGCATCGGCTGACGCTTTAATCACAATCAAAGCACCTGGCCTTCTACAATATCATTCGCCTTCAAATAACCACTTCTTCATTTTTCTATTTAAAAAACGGCTGCCCCCGTCGGGAGCAGCCGTTTCAAAGATTTAGGATTATGTTTTCAGGTTATTTTACGATAGCCTGGAACTCAGGAACATCAAAGTAGTTGATGAATTCCCTGTCGTACATGGCTTCGTTCTTCAGTTCCGGATCAAGTTCAATGGCCTGGATCAAGTTATCAAATACAACCTGGTCTTGTGCCTGCCTTGCGCCGGTAATGGCGATCAGGTAATAAGTGAGTGCTTCTTCTGGTGCACATTCAAATGTTTCCTGTGCTGCAGCATAGTCTTTGTTCAGAAGCTGGATAAGACCGGTATTGTGGTTACACTCCGGCATATCGGTCATGTTCTGAGCGGCTGCATAGTCACCGTCAAGAATTGCAAGAACACCAAGGTTATAATCTACGTCTTCGCCTTTTTTCTGAGCGGAAAGGAATAATTCCTTTGCATCCTCGTAATCGCCAAGGTGGCATGCAAGAACACCCATATTATTATCAATGGCACCGAATTCGGGATTCAACTCATGTGCTGTTTCAAGTGCAATGAGTGCATCTTCATAGTCGCCCATTTCAGTGAGTATTGCACCGGCATTATTATATGCCCTGTAGCATTTGGGGAAATACTCAATGGTGTTCAGATAGACCTGTAGCTGATCTGCGGGATCATCGTAGAAAGTGGCTGCATAAAGCAGTTCGTTCACTTTCAGAGAATCCGGATGCTCGAGGCCATAAGCCATGATCTGTTCATCAGGACGTTTCGGCTCGTAGCAGTTCACGGTGATCTCTGCTCTCCTCAGTGGTGGGAGCAGGTCTTCCTCGATCTCAGGATAGATAAGGATCATATTCCTGATCTCTTCTTCGCGTTTAGCCTGATCAGCTGATTCGATCACATTCAGGATGGCACGCTTGTCAGTCAGCGTTGAATTCCTAACTGCTGTCATGAAGTTATCCCAGTCGGGTCCCTGCCATGTAATATCCCAGTTAACCTCTTCTTTGGGGTCTTCTAGATTGAAGCTAGTGCTTTCTTTGGCAATCTTCTTCATTTCTTTCAGCATGTAGTTGTAAGCTGTGGTAGACCTGTTTTCAGAGAGGTCCCTGTTGAAGAGTTCTTCACCTTCAGGTGATGCCCAGCCGGTGATCTCGATATTCTTGATCTTCCATCCAAGTGCGATGAATTCGTTCAGTGCGGCAAGTTTTTCCTTGTTTGCATCGAGCTTATTCAGTGGCACTCTCCAGTTCAGGTTATACCTGTTGATGAGGAAGTAGATCTTCGCTGTTTCAGATACGATTACTTCTTTCTTATACCCATGATAGGCAACGATAGGAAGCTGGTTGTTCAGGATGTATTTCGATGTGTGGATCACGCCGTCGTCAACCTTAACATCAGGCAGGATAACATGTTTCTTGCTGTTCAGCACTTCCTCTTCTGATGGAAGCGTACCTTCTTTGGCCAGGTACATGATGGGTACGAGGAAGAGTTCTGAAGCATTCAGTTCAGGTGAATAAGGAATGGTACCGGTATAAGTAACTGTACCACCTTCTTTGTATTTTACAAGATACCCGTCACCTGCAACATCTTCGCCCTTAACGGTGAAAGGTTCATATGCAACCGCACCACCGTCATACCTGAGTACCGGTGTTACATACATTGCGTAGTCTTTTTCGAAATATTTTGGCGGGAATTCGCCGGTAATGGTAACCTCAACTTCGTCGCCATGGGCTTCCAGTGGATTCGGTGTAGCGGTCCATACGACCTGGTCGAAGTTTTTCTCCATCTTATTACCCTGGCCAAACCTGTATGTCAGTCCGATACCGGTATAATGCCAGAAGTCTTTCTTAACTGCAGCCTGTGCATGCTGGAAAGCATCCACCTTGTCAGAATCGGTAAACCTCAGGGATGATTTAACATTGATCACCCAGCTATCGGCTACCCTGAAGTCGAAGTCAACTCCAACCGGATAAGCAGTTGCCATTTCGCGTCCGCTGAAACCTTTACCATCTCCCTGGTCCTGGTCGGCAGCGTCTCCCCAACCCCTTTTAGCGATCGGGTCATGTGTGGAATGCTCCCAGAGCTCGGTCCTGAACTGAGCCTGACCGATACCGGCCCAGAGCTGCATATCGAACCAGCGGTCGGGGTTGTATCCGAAAATAAGGTTTATCAGGTTGATGGTGGCATTCACAGAATAATCCAGCGATGTGCCTTTGAAAGCCCTGTCAACGTCACCGTACCTTTCACCAGAGTAGTTGAAGTAACCAACAGTACCCCTTAAACCAAGTACAGGATGGAACTGCCATCCTCCATTGAAGTCAAATCCCCAGTCGTAGTGTCTGAACTGCGGAAGAACAGGTTCGGCATACACATCACCGTGATATGCTGTACCTCCAAGACTTGCACCAATGTACCCATACTTGGAGAAATAACTCCGTTTGTTTTCTTTCTTGGCCCCGTCCTCTTCATCAGACTGTCCGAAGAAAAGAATAGGCATAATGGCAAAAATTAAAACTGCCAGTAGTTTTAAAATTGAACTGTAGTCTTTTTTCATAATCCTTGATCTTTAATAGTTATTAATCCTAAATTATTACGCAAATATAAACTTATATCCAATAAAAGCAATACAATAAATGATATAATATGTTATCAGAATCGTAATAAATCGTGTAATTCAGTTCTTAAATATAATCACTTTCTTGTTTAAATTCAAGCATTTTAGAATAAACATTTTGTTCTACGTTTGGTTCACTATATTGTTTCAGTGAAAATGCCCGTTTTTTTTATAGCCCTGGCAAACAATGTTCAAGCCTATTTCTTACCGCCATTTTTTCTCCCTGAATACTGACCAGAGCACGATCCCGGCACTAACTGAAACATTCAGTGAATGCTTGGTTCCCATCTGGGGGATCTCAATACAAACATCTGCCAGATCAACAATATGTTGCTGCACACCTTTGACTTCATTGCCGAAAACGATCGCCAGGTTTTTCTGCTTCGAGAAATCTATCTCATCCAACATCTTGCTGCCATCGGTCTGTTCCACCACAAATACCGTATAATCCTCGTTTTTTAGTTCTCTGACAGACTCTTCCGTTTCAGGATAATACTTCCACAATACCGATTCGGTTGCTCCCAGGGCAGTTTTTTGTATCTCCCTGTGCGGGGGAGTGGCAGTGATCCCGCAAAGATGAATGCATTCGATCCTGAAAGCATCGCAGGTGCGGAATACGGAGCCTATGTTATGGAGGCTGCGAACATTGTCAAGAACAACGGTAACAGGCATCTTTTCAGACTTTTTGAACTCCTCGGTACTGAGGCGGTTCAGCTCCTCCATGCTCAGTTTCTTCATAAGGGATAAATAATACGCAAATATAAGCCAGAGACGTGAACATCACAATGCCAAGCCTGTTTTTTCATACGGCAAGAAATGCTTACATTTGTGTGTTCAAGATGGGATCCCGCGTGAACGTATAAATTACCGTTGATTTGTGGCAAAGGAAAAGAAAATAGCTGAAACACCTTTGATGAAGCAATACAATGCGATCAAGGCAAAACATCCCGATGCATTGTTGCTTTTCAGGGTTGGAGATTTTTATGAAACGTTCAGCCAGGATGCGATAAAAACTGCTGAGATCCTTGGCATTGTGCTTACAAGAAGAGCAAATGGTGCCGCTTCCTACGTAGAACTGGCCGGGTTCCCCCATCATGCGCTCGACACCTATCTGCCAAAACTGGTGAAAGCCGGACAGCGGGTGGCTATCTGCGAGCAGCTGGAAGACCCCAAACTGGCAAAAAAGATCGTAAAAAGAGGCGTGACGGAAATGGTCACTCCGGGCGTTGCACTCAATGAGCATGTACTGGAGCAGAAGCAAAACAATTTTCTTGCAGCCATCGACCTGAACGAAAAGGTTTCCGGGATATCCTTCCTGGATATTTCCACAGGTGAATTTTTCGTAAGCCAGGGAACCCTCGATTATATCGACAAGCTGCTGCAGGGTTTCAAGCCCTCCGAGATCATTATTCAACGTAATAAGGTCGGCAGGTTCAGGGAAATATTCGGGGAGAAACATTATATCACAAGCTTCGACGACTGGGTGTTTACCACCGACTTTGGATATGAACTGCTGACCAAACATTTCCGCACGCGATCACTGAAGGGCTATGGCATACAGGATCTCAAGCAGGCGATAATCGCAGCCGGCGCCGCCCTGCATTACCTGTCGGAAACACATCATGATAAACTGCAGCATATTACTTCCATTGCCAGGATTGAGGAAGATCGCTATGTCTGGCTCGACAGGTTCACTGCCCGCAACCTGGAATTGCTGCATTCCATCAATGAGAACGCCCCTACCCTGCTGGAAATACTCGACCACTGTATCACACCCATGGGGAGCCGTCTTTTAAAGCGCTGGATCGTGCTGCCCCTGAAAGACGAAGGACCGATCATGGAACGCCTCGATATGGTGGAACTTTTTATGCGGGATGAAGAACTGGCCGACAGGCTGAAAAAACAATTCAGGCTGATCGGCGACCTCGAAAGACTGATATCAAAAGTATCGGTCGGAAGAATTAATCCCAGGGAAGTGGTACAGATGAGGAAAGCCCTTGAAGCCATCACAAACATTAAAGATCTTTGCGGCCAATCGGGCAAGGCATCACTTGAAAAGATCGCCGAGCAGCTCAATCCATGCCAATCGATGCTCGACAGGATCAGCGACGAAATACAAGATGAACCGCCTGTACAGGTGGCCAAAGGAAACATCATCAAACCCGGTATTTCCGAAGAACTGGATGAACTCAGGAATATCGCGCATTCAGGAAAGGATTTCCTGGAGCAGATCCGCGACAGGGAAACGAAAAACACGGGCATCCCCTCCCTGAAGATCGGGTATAACAATGTGTTCGGCTATTATCTTGAAGTTACCAATACCCATAAAAACAAGGTCCCGGAAGAGTGGAACCGCAAACAAACACTGGTGAACTCGGAGCGATACATTACCGAGGAACTGAAAGATTATGAGCAAAAGATCCTGGGGGCCGAAGAAAAGATACTGAGCCTGGAGACCAGGCTCTTCAATGAGCTGGTCACCGCCATGGCCGATTACATTAGACCGGTGCAGTTGAATGCCAGCCTGGTTGGCAGGATGGACTGCCTCCTGTCATTTGCTTCAGTTTCCGAAGAAAACAACTATACCAGGCCGGAGATCAACGACTCGATGACGATCGACATCAGCGACGGGCGGCACCCGGTTATCGAGAAAAGCCTTCCCCCCGATGAAAGCTACATACCGAACAACACCTACCTCGATAATGAAAAGCAGCAGATCATTATCTTAACAGGGCCAAACATGTCGGGTAAGTCGGCACTGCTCCGGCAAACTGCCCTGATTACCCTGATGGCACAAATGGGATGTTTCGTCCCCGCAAAAAAGGCTGCTATCGGGCTGGTCGACAAGATCTTTACCAGGGTCGGAGCCTCTGACAACATCGCCTCCGGCGAATCTACCTTCATGGTAGAGATGAATGAAACCGCCAGTATCCTGAACAACATTTCCGACAGGAGCCTGATCCTGCTGGATGAGATCGGCAGGGGTACCAGCACCTACGACGGCATTTCCATTGCCTGGGCCATCACCGAATACATCCATAACCATCCCATATTCAGGGCCAAGGTGATGTTCGCGACCCATTACCATGAGTTGAACGAAATGGCTGCCAGCATGCCCCGCATCAAGAACTTTCATATTTCCATCAAAGAGGTTGGCAAAGAGGTGATCTTCCTCAGGAAACTGGAACAGGGAGGCTCTGAGCACAGTTTCGGTATACATGTGGCCCGCATGGCCGGCATGCCATCATCCATACTGCAGCGTGCCGAAGACCTGCTGGCGCAGCTAGAACGATCGCACAGTGGTGAAAAGCTGAGCTACCGCCCTGATCCAAAGAAGAAACCCGAAGGGGAATACCAGCTGAGTTTTATCCAGTTAGATGACCCGACCCTCTTACAGATCAAGGAAGACATCCTGAATATCGATATCAACACGCTTACACCAGTGGAAGCGCTGATGAAATTGAATGAGATTAAGAGGCTATTGGGAGAATAAAAAATGCCGCTATTCAGCGGCATTTTTTGTACCCGGAGCGGGAGTTGAACCCGCACGGCCTTACGGCCATTGGATTTTAAGTCCAACGTGTCTACCAATTCCACCATCCGGGCCCGAACAAAAAACGGCACCATTGGATGCCGTGTTGAACTTGGAGCGGAAAACGGGACTCGAACCCGCGACCCCGACCTTGGCAAGGTCGTGCTCTACCAACTGAGCTATTTCCGCTTATCAAAAGGGAGTGCAAATATAGTAAAATTTGATAAATGCAAAATTTTATCAATGAAAATATTCTCTTTCCTTTTCTTTAGCAGCAATGCTTGATCTAAGCCTAGTTTTTATACTCGGAGCATATTGAATATATCTTATATCTTGCTTTTTCCATGATGAAAAAGTAAGCAAAAAATCCAGGGAACAGGAACCCGAAACTTCCCTATCCCCATCACACCTGCCTCCCCTGTGCAACTCCCTCTCACCGCCTGTTCCCGTTGCAGCCACCATGGATCTGCCAGACTTCGTATATGCATAGAACATCTAAAATTGAAAATACAGAATCGACAATGAACCGCAAAGCGGTTCCAGTCCCACTCCGGGTACAAAAAAAAGCTCGCTGATGCGAGCTTTTTTAACTTCTTCTATCTTCTATCTCCTTAAAATATCAAGTATCAAATACCGACTATCTTATCGTTAGTCCGCCGGGTCTGCGCTGAGTTCCGGCACGTACATGATCAATTCATCGTATTCGTTCTCAACCACGTCGCGGTATTCTTCAAGAAGCTTCTGGAAAGAACCTTCCCCGTGTACCTCT